>JAFGQQ010000389.1 GCA_016935595.1 Bacteroidales bacterium | reverse complement strand
ACTTCCAAAATATCGGGCATTTGATTAACAGAATCTTTATATATAAACAAAAGACTATATATATTTGAACCATCATCTTGGTATATTGTCCATTCAAAAAGAGGATCATCACTTATATAAACCGTATCATTATCTAAAGGAGAAGTCCGCATTGGATTTGCAGGTGCTACTCTGTCAATTAAAAAATCTGACCTGGTAGGTATGGAAATATCATATTTTTCATTGACCGACCAAATAATAAAGGTATATTCACCATCCTCAAGTTTAGGAGTGCCATAATTATTATCAGGAAAAGATATATACGTTTCAGAGATATAATCATTAAACCTTTTTCGGCTTCCTTTATGGAGCTCAATAGCATATTCCTCGGCATTCTCAGATTTTTGCCAGGAGAATGTAATTGTATCTTCATTTGTTATAAGAAAAGTATCCTTTGGATAAATCATAATAACTTCCTGGGGTTTTTCGGTACTATCTACTATCAATTGCCTAATAAAATAATCGGTTGCGAAACCACTGTTATAAGCAGATAAACTCCATTCGAAACTATCAGGATATAAAGTATATTCAAAAATATTATCAGTTAAGTTTGTGTCAACAACTAATTTATTAATTCGCTCAAAACTTGGAGATACAATTGTCAGGTTATAACCTGTTGCGTCGTCAACATACTCCCACCAAAACTGAATTGTATAATCTTCGGTGTGATGGCCATCCGGAGGGGCTAATAAAAATACCTCGGTATCACTAATATCAGTAACAAAAATATCTTTGCAAGTATATGTGAATATAGCAAGTATAATTAATAATGTGAAAATTATATATCTACTCATGACTTAATATTTTTAATGTTTTGAACAAAGACAGTCATTCTTAGAACATCCTTTTTTTGTTTAATATTCCTGTAAGTTTTAAACTCGATAGAATTAATTTTACCGAATGAATAATTAATCTCTAAAGAATACAGCAATTTTAAGAGTTTTATAAACGGCCCTTCAACAGTGAAGAAGTAAGTTTCTATAATATAATCATTTAATTGCGCTGAATGAACACCAGGAAATTCTTTTAAAATTATATTTTTTGAATTACAATACTGGCTAACCTGTTCTAACAAGATTTCTTGCTGATCAATATCTTCCTGGTAATTTGATCCTAATAATTTATCAATGCGAGCTAACCTGGTTTCTAATAATTGTATTTGTTTTGGTGCAGTTTGAATAGAATCGAGTTTTGCTTTGATATTTTTGTATTCCCTGGCAATTTTATTTGTTTCCGATAAAGCCATTGAGTAAACAATTATTAAAGCTATAATGAATCCGGTAATTAATACAATCAGTTTATTTTTATATGTCAGCTTTTGCAAAAAATCCATTTAATTATCGGTGTTTTTTAGTAAAATTTTAATATCAAATTCTCCGGCTGAAAATTTATTTTCTTGTGAAAAATTAATGATTTCAACATCCGAAATCCAATCTTCTTGTTTTAACACTTTAATCCAATCATTAAGGTATACACTTGAAGAAGTTTTTCCGGAAATATTGAATATATTTTTAATAAAAATAATTTCTTTTCCTGGTTCGGGTTTCTTCAATGGTGAATTGATGATTAATTCGGTCAGTATTATTTTATTCGGAACAATTAGAGCGATCCTGTCAGTGTAATATGACCATTTTGTGGTACTAAGAATTCCCGCATTATTTATTATTTCTTCTTTAATATAAAGGTCTTTTTCCAGGTTTTCAAGATGGTTTAACAATTCCTCATTATGTGCCAATTTAACTGCAAATTCATTCTTCTTGTTGCTATAATAATCGAATAACAGGTAATTCACTAATAGGATTAAAAAAATAAGTCCTAAAAAAACCAGAAATAATTTTGATAATAATTGTTTATTGATAAATTCATTCCTTTCCCCGGCAACATGCGTAATGTCTGTTGCTACATTATCAATACCCAAGAAGTAACTAAGGGAGTTGGTATAAGGTATTAAAGAATCTGACCTAATTTTTTCATTTTCAATTATCAGGTAATCAGAAATATCTGATTCATTTTGACCAGTGAATTTAAATTTACGAATAGATTTACCATTTATTTCAATTGTATAATAGGGTATATTAATTTTATCCTCATTAATAAATGAGATAATTTGATTAACAGAAACAGGCCCAAGAAATAAATCAATAACAAATAATTTTAAAGTTTTAAACTCTTTTAATATATTTTCAACCAATTCTTTTCTGATAATTGAAAAAAGCGATTCTTTTTCAGTTATTTCGAATGATTGTGAGTAGAAGTCTTTCTTTTTTGTATTCGGAAATATCTGCAACCAGTTAATCTCTCCGTTTTCTTTAAATGCTTCTTTATGAATAATTCCTTTTCCACCAATACTTAGAATTATTGGTGTGGATGTATTTATATGTTCCTTTATATCATGGATTGATGACAAAGAGTTTATTGATTTCTCAATTTCGAGGGTTGTTTTTAACTTATTTAAAATGAGTAAAGAAATATCATATTTATTTGCAGATAATATATTTATATGCACACCGGCACACTTATGCCCTTTAATGATGGAAATATTATCTAACCAATCAGGCATTTTTAATAAATAGTTGGTTTGATGAAAATATTAAGTTTCGATTTTGAATTTTCTTTTGCTTTACTGCTAAAAATCCATTTTAAAACCGGTATTCTCGATAAAAGAGGGAGTCCGCTTCCCGAATCACTGGTTCTGCGTTCTTCCAAACCACCTAATAAAACCATCTCCTGATTTTTAACCCGTATTGATGATTTGAAATTACGATTTACAGCTCCGGGGGGAGCAAATTGCGAAATACGTTCGGTAAAGTCAGATTGTTCTACATCTATTTCTAAAGTAATCTGATCATCACCTGAAACAATCGGTTTTATTGTAACTGCTAATTCAGCATTTACAGGCTTAAAAGTCTGGGTTTTTACCGATTGTGGATTTTGAGTGCCTATAACCTGATTTTGTTCTTCTAAATAATATTCCGTATTTCCTATGCTTAAAGTAGCTTCATGTCCGTTCAATGTGGAAAGTTTAGGAGTAGACCGGAGATTTAATATTCCCTGGTTCTCGAGAAGTTTTAAACTCATATAAAAATCGGGCGAGACAACCTTGCCAAGCCTGATAATTCCAAAATCGGTAAAACTTTCTAAAATATCGTTAATTGATTTTGAGCTTAAGCTAATATCTATGTCGGGAAAAACAGTCCCTGCAGTTTGTCCTGGATTTTCACCCAATCCTGCCCTTATTCCGGTAGAGATTTTAGCCGATTTGTTAAAATCAATAATAATTACTTCAATCAAAATAACCGGAACAATTTTATCGATTTGT
>JAFGQQ010000388.1 GCA_016935595.1 Bacteroidales bacterium | reverse complement strand
TCCTTGTTTCTCCCAGTAAACAGATGGATCAATATTATCCCAGTTCGAATCGTTAAATTCAGGATTTGCCCATTCCAAATTATCACCTTTTTTAAATTTCCAACTTTGTGATAAATCAATTTCAATTTGATTTGGATTCGTACATGAATAGACTATTACAACTAATAATGCATAAAAAAATATTTTTCTTGGGAACATATATTATATTTTAAGGTATTTGATAAAATGAAAGTATAAAATAATCAATTTTTATTCTTTCTCCTTATAACATTTTACCCAGTCAACTTCAAGCACACCGGGAAGTTTGTTTTCGCTGAATTTTTCAGGTATACCCGAATTAATATTTATATACATAGAATTATCAGGAATACCGGCTTTTTCTTTTTTCACAATTAACCCGTTAATTTTCCAGGTTAATTCATTCTGGTTCCATTCGAGCGAATAAATATGGAATTTTTTACAGGGATTAAATCCCTTCAATACAGTTTTGTTCTTTTTTATTTTATTGCTTTCGTTGCCGTTATTCCAGTAATTATTCATCGAACTTTTTCGTCTGTTGGCAAAATTAAAATTTATGATATCAATTTGTGGTAAAATCTGGTTGGAGTGCAGCCAAAAAGCATGACTGGCAGAAGAACCGAGTTTCATTTTTGCTTTGAATATGCCATATTTTTGTCTGAAACTTTCACCAGTGTTGATAATTCCAGAAGTATATTCAAATTTTTTCGGATAAAAGCCATGCATAGGATTCCATACTTTACCTTCAATTTCTTCTTTTTTGGTAATTATTTTTAAAATACTACCATCAATTTCAATATTTTTTCCTTTGGTATAAAAGTGCTGGTCTTTTTCTAAAACATAACTGTCTTTTAAAAGTTTATTCCCCCAAAAATATGTTGTGATCCATTTCTTGGTATTTATTTTACTCTCTTCAAAATCATCATAAAATGTCATCTCCCATTTTAATACTTCATCAAAAAGTTTTGAATTTTTTAATTTATAATACCATTTAATTTGGGGTGATTTTTTAAGTTGTTTATATTCCTGTAATTCCTGGTATTCTTTTGTTTTTTCAAATTTCTTTTTGTCTTCGTAATAAGCTTTGGTTTCTTTAAACTTGTCAGAATTTACAAATTTCTCTAAATCGTAATAATGTTTCAGATTATCCGAACCATGTACTTCTGTATAATTTTTATATAAAGGTGATTTTAAAGTCGCGAAATAATTTTTTACCGAGCCCAGTTTTTTTAATTCTTTGTATTCTTTTTCTTGCTGGTATTCAGGGGTGTTTTCGAACTTATAATTCTTTTTAAAATCCCTAAATTCATTCGAATTATAATATTTATCCCATTTTTCATACTTTTCTATTTCTTTGCTGTCTTCAAGTTCCAGATAGTCTTTAATATAACTCGATTTAGCAAGTTTGTAATAATTAATAATTTCAGGAGACTTTTTAAGCTTCAAATATTCCTGTTCCTTCTGGTATTCAGGAGTGTTAACGAATTTATAGTTTTTCTTAAAATCATCAAATTCTTTTGAAGTAAAATATTTTTCCTGTTCCTGATAATATTTAATAGTTTTCGAACCTTGAAGTTCTTTGAAATTTGTGTATTCTTTCGATTTAATAATTTTAAAGTAATTTGTAATATTTTTCGACTTTTTCAGTTTCAGGTACTCAAGTTCTTTTTTATGATTAATTGAAGTTTGTAAAACTTTATCAGATTTGATCTTCTTCAATTCATCTTTCTCAAAAAGGGATTCCAATGATTGAAAAGTTTTAAGTTCTTCACTATTTTCAAGTGAATTTACCAAAATAAGTTGTTTTGACTTTTCAAATTGATAATATTGCTTAATTTTGGGCTGATTCCTTAATTTGTTATACTCTTTAAATTTCTGGAATGCATCTGATTTTGTGAATCCTTTTTCTTTTTTCTGTTGCTTATAATCTTCCGATTCAATAAATTCTTTTAGTTTCTGGAGCTGTTCCAACTCATCTGAATCTTTTAATTCAAGATAATTATTATAAATTTTTGATTTCTTGATTGAATAAAAATCTTTAATTTTCTTTGATTTTTTAAGTTTTTCATACTCCAAATACTTTTTATACTCATCAGAAAGCTTATAATGCCTGTCTTTTTTAATATCTATAAATTTGTCCGATTCAATAAATTCTTTTAAATCGTTGTAATTAGCCAGTTCATCCGAATTTTCATATTCATCAACAAACTTTTGCTGTTTAGATCCTTCGAATTTGAAATAAAGCTTAATTTTTGGTGATTTTTTTTCTTTCTGATGTTCGGTGAATTCTTTAAACTTATCTGAATTTTGAAATTTATAATTCTTTTTAAAATCTTTAAATTCTTTCGAATTTACTTCCTTTTCAAGTTTTTCAAATTCTTTAAGCTTTTTTGAGTCATGTATATTAAAATAATCCTGAAAGTATTTCGATTTTTTGGTTAAATAATAATTGATTATAGGTTTTGATTTTTTCAATTTCAGGTATTCCTGCTGTTCCTGATATTCTTTTGAATTTATGAATTTGTAATTCTTTTTAAATTCAATAAATTTTTCCGAATTAACTATTTTATCTAATTCCTGGTATTTTTTTAATTCATCAGATTTTTCGGTTTTCTGAAATTCTTCAAATTTTTTCGAATTAATAAATTTAAAATAATCTTTTATAGGTTTGGTTTTCTTTAAATTATTGAATTCGGTAAGTTTTTTAAACTCATCTGAATCTTTAAATCGTAACGATTTCAATTTTATTAAAAATTCAGTAAATTCATTCGAATTAAAATACTCGTGATACTTCTCATATTTTTTTAATTCATCGGATTTTGAATAATCGGTAAATTTATCGTATTCAGATTTTAATTTTGCTTCTCTTTCCTCAATCTTTTTTACATCAGGGATTAAACCTAATTTAGAATAGATTAAAAGCCTTAATGTCAAATATGTGTTAGCCATCTGTAATATTATTAACTTTATTGACGAATAAAGATATAAAAAACAATTAATAATAAAATAGATTGAAAACAGTATTTTTTAAAAACAAAGTAAAGTTTATATCTTTTAAACAAATTAAAACCTAACAATTTTATTGATACACTTGATATTAATAAATTTTGTAACTTTATAAACAACAAGTTTATTTATCATTTATTTTTGAACTTAACAAATTCTTATTTGTTTGATATTATATGATATAACATTGAATTTAAAAATTATTTGAAATAAATTTGTTTAACATTTGTTGTAATTAATAATTATTATAATTAATATATTATGAGCCAGTTTGAAATTGTTATGCCAAAACTTGGAGAAAGCATTCAGGAAGCAACCATTACTAAATGGTTTGTTTCGGTTGGCGATAAAATAGAAGAAGATGATGTTTTAGTTGAAATTGCAACCGATAAGGTCGATTCAGAAATACCATCACCTGTTGAAGGAGTTGTTAAAGAAATTCTTTATAAAGAAGGCGACACAATTGCTGTGGGTGAAATTATTGCAATAGTTGACTTAGATAGTGATATGGTGCCTGAATCCAAGGAAAAAGATGATATTAATGAGAAAAAGAAAGAAGAAGCAGAGGATACTAAGAAAGATGATGTTGAAAGTAAACCTCTTTCTTCTAAAGCTGACCTAAGTAAAATCAATGAAGTATCGAACAGGTTTTATTCACCTTTGGTTAAAAACATTGCAATTAAAGAAAATATTGGTTTTGACGAATTGGAAAAAATAAAAGGTACGGGAAAAGAAGGTAGGGTAAGAAAAGAAGACATATTAAAATATATCGAAGAAAAAACTGGTAAAAAAGCTGGTACATCTGAACTCAAAGAATTGCAACCAGATATACATACTCAACCCGAAACAATGAGAGCATCAGAATCATTAAGTGCAGATGATGAAATAATTGAAATGGACAGGATGAGAAGATTAATTGCCGATCATATGGTAATGTCGAAAAAAGTTTCTCCGCATGTTACCTCTGTTGTCGAAGCTGATGTTACAAACATTGTTATTTGGAAAAACCGTATTAAAGATGATTTCACAAAAAAACATGGGGTAAAAATTACTTATATGCCAGTATTTATTGAAGCCGTTGTTAAAGCATTAATAGATTTCCCCGATGTGAATGTTTCGGTTGACGGATATAAAATCATAAAAAAGAAAAATATCAACATAGGAATCGCTGTTTCTTTGCCAAATGGAAATTTAATAGTCCCTGTCATAAAGAAAACCAAGCAAATGAATTTGGTTGGTCTTACAATTGAAATGAACAGGTTGGCTAATGCAGCACGAAATAATAAACTTAATCCTGACGATATTCAGGACGGAACATTTACAATAACCAATTTTGGTTCATTCCGAAATATAATGGGTGCACCAATAATTAACCAGCCACAAGTAGCTATTTTAGCTACCGGATCGATTGAAAAGAAACCAGCCGTTATTGAAACTCCTTCGGGCGATGCAATTGGAATTAGACACAAGATGTTTTTATCTTTAACATACGACCATCGTGTGGTTGACGGGGCATTAGGAGGAGCTTTTCTCAGACGAATAGCCGATTATCTTGAAGAATTTGATATTAATAGAAAATTATAATCATAATTATAAAATGACAGTAAAGAAAAGATTTAATATAAAAACTACAGATAAAAAGATTTTAGAAAAATGGTTTTATTTAATGACTTTAGGAAGAGCTATTGATGACCGTGCACCAAATTATTTAAAACAAGCAATTGGATGGTCGTACCACGCCCCATATGCAGGGCACGATAGCATTCAATTAGCTATTGGTCAGACATTTGACAGGAAAACAGACCACCTTTTTCCTTATTACAGGGATATGTTAACTAATATATCTGCAGGTCTGACTGCAGAAGAAGTTATTCTTAATGGTATTTCAAAAGCTACTGATATAACAAGTGGAGGAAGACATATGTCGAATCACCTTGGAAAGCCCGAATGGAATATTCATAATGTATCTTCGAATACAGGAAACCATACATTGCATGCCGTTGGAGTAGCAAGAGCCATGAAGTATTAT
>JAFGQQ010000387.1 GCA_016935595.1 Bacteroidales bacterium | reverse complement strand
GGGTTCATCACAAAAATATCTGCTGAGTAAAACTGAGTAACCACCTTTGGCTTGTGTTAAATACTCAATATTTTCGCTTGTTGTGTTTTCGAATTTTTGCTTTTTAGAATTATATTGAATCAAATTGATTTTGATAAGAATTGGAAATAATTTTATTAGTTTTTGCTTTGGTATATTGTTCCAGGCGAGTTTAAATATATCGAACCCAAAAGCTTCTTTCGCATTTTTTGGTTTAAATTGTAAAGGAGATTTAATGAGATTTTTAAATTCAATAGAAGAATAGGAAGTTGAATCGGTAAAATCGTCATATAGAGGAGTGAAAGCACTTAACAAGGTTATAATGTATCTTTCTTCATTTTTGATTTTTTCGTTTCTGAGTATTTTTGAAAATATGCTTATAAATGCAAACAAACGAACTGAATAGTCTTTTACCCGGTAAATATCTCTTTTTGAAATTGATGCCCTATAGTGCTTAATTAAAGATTTAAGAATTGCAAGTTTTTTAAAATATTTTTTCTGTATTTGATAATCAATGAGGTAAGTTGAAAAAGAAATTAATAAATAGTATAAATTATGAATGTATATTTTCATATGCCAGAAATAGTTTAAAGACCTATTTCATCGCCAATTTCACACATTGCATCCACAGATATTTTTATAAAATCTTCTAATGGAACACCTATTTTTTCACATTCCATAATATTCTCGCGTTTCACTGATGCTGCAAATGCTTTTTGTTTCATGCGTTTGATAACTGATTTATACTTAACACTTGCAATTTTTTTATCGGGGTACACCAGGGCAGTTGCATATATTAATCCTGTAACAGTTTCCCCTGCAGCTAATGCATGTTGAAACAAAGTTATTCTTTCTTTTCCGGTAGCCTCTTCGTTATGCATTATGATAGCTTCTATTATTTCTTCATCAATATCATATTCTTTTAAAATTTCTTTTGCTTTTAATCCATGTATTTTCATATCATTATTTGTAATTTCCGCATCAATATCATGCAGTAAACCGGTTATTCCCCACTTATCAACGTCTTCAGACAAATACTTGGCCAAAGCTCTCATTACTGCTTCTGAGGATTTACTGTGATATATTAATTTTTTATTTTTAATATATTTATAAAGTATGTTTAATGCTTCGCTACGGGAAAGGGTCATATTTTTTGTTATTTTATTTAACAACGGCATCTTTAAGGTAGTTTAATACCCTTTTTTTTATCTGGTTTATTTTTTCATTTTTAGGCAAGGTTTCAAATATTTTTTCAAGGTAGCACCGTTCTTTAATAATTACAAATGAGCGCTCGAAATTCACATCAAAAAGCCAGCTTATCTGCATCAATTTGAAGTCGTTTAATGTTTTTAAGTTTTCCTTTTTTATTATTCTGCCCGACTCAATATCTAAAAAGTTGTCTTCAATAATTTCAGGCAAATCGGGCAAATCGAGTTCAATTGCCTCGTTTTTATCCATTTCATTTGTATAGCTATCAATTACTACCTTGAATATGTCAATCTTATCTGCATCCCTTAAAAGTTTCGAATAAAATAACTCATCTCCTATAATTTCATATGGAATTTCTTTTCTATTATGGTTTTCAATAGCGGAATATATCAAATTAAGAGTTCCGGCATCAATATCTTTTAATATTTTATATTCTTTTAGAATTTTAATAGCCAAGTATGAATGATTGAGCGATTTATGATCGGCGAAAGTTCTGAATTTCAAGTATTGTTCAAACCTGCCAAGATCGTGAAAAAGAGCAATTGATTCTGCCAATCGTAATTCCGATTTTGATAATCCGCAAAAATTGCCAATATCATTAATTTCTGTACATACTCCTAATGAATGTTCATACTTAATTTTATAAACGTTTTTATTTTGTTTATCATTCGAATAAAATGTTTCAACGTAATTTTTAAACCAGGTTTTATATTTTTTTAATTGACCTTCGCTAATCATCTTCAAATTTTATTATTGTATTAAAATTTATAACATTAATTCTATTCTTCTTCTAAATATGTGTTTAATGAAATTGAGGCTGTATCAAATGTTTCATCGATAATGTAAAATTTCCAGATCGTTGTATCAATAGTATCTTGAATAATACTGTAATTATAAATAAACTCTTCAATTGAAATTAACGAATCTTTTTGAATTGAGCTATTTTTTTCTATGATAAATTCAGATAATTTGTTGTTTTCTCCTATAACCTTTGCATAAATGCCTACCAAAATTTCTTGTCCGCTTTTTAAAATTGTATCACTGTAAACATATCCTTCGTCCTTTAAAAAATAAAGAACAGGGAGTTTATTAATTATAGTTCTTAATGAAACGCCTGCCGAATTATATGATTTGTCATAAACATTGAATGTCCAGTCAATTGTATCTGGTATATCATATGACATAAAAAAATCAAGAGAGACCTTTTGTTTTTCTAAGGTACTATCAAAGTAAATGGTATCATTTTTTAAAATTTCAATAATAGATATTTCATTTCCATCTTGCATCACTTCTGCATAAATTCCTATTTTAATTTCCTGTCCGATTTTAATTGTAGTATCTTGAAATACATAGCCATCGTTTTTAACGAAGGTTATTTTCGGGGGCTCTTCAAAATTTTTATTTTCGCAATAAATAAAGAAAAGTGTTGTTAAAATAATCCAGGTCTTTTTAAATATTTTTATCATTTTTTAAAATCTCAATAACTTAAAAAACGCGGCAAAAGTATATTAATTATTTTACACTTGAAAATTTAAATCCCATCACTAAAATATCATCAATTTGTCTTTGACTGTTTTTCCAATCTTCAAGAGTTTCGTTTAAAATTATTTTTTGTTCTTCTAAAGATTTTTTATGAATTGATAATAATAATTTACCAAAAGCATTGTATGAGAATTTTAAATTATTTGGCCCGCCAAATTGATCAATATATCCATCAGAGAAAATATAAACAAGATCGTCATTGCATATTTCAAATTCGTAGTTTGTAAAAGATTTTCCGCGATATTTTTTTGAGATATGTCCACCAATTGATTGCCTGTCACCTTTAATAGTTATTAATTCCCCGTGTTTTATTAAAAATAGCTTATTGCGTGCACCGGCAAATTGTAATTTCCTGTTATTTTTATCATAACTAATAAGAGATAAATCCATACCATCTTTAGATTTTAAATCATTATCCTGTTGTCTCAGGTAATTTCTTACTCCTTTTTGGAGTATATTTAAAATATCAGAAGGTTTTGTATATTTATATTCATTAACGATATTACTCAGTAAATTATAACCCATAATTGAAAGTAATGCTCCTGGAACACCATGCCCAGTGCAATCTACGGCAGCCGCTATTATGAATTCGGAATTTTTCGAATCATTTTGTTTTGAATTTGACTTGCCAGAGTATTTTTCAATCCAGTAAAAATCACCACTTAAAATATCTTTAGGTTTAAATAAAATGAAAGACTGGGGTACGATGTCTTTAACATACTCAACTGGTGGCAGAACCGATGTTTGTATTCGTTTTGCATAATTTATGCTATCGGTAATATCTCTGTTTTTTAAGGTTATTTCATTATATGCATTTTGCAGGATTTTGTTTTTATCTTCTATTTCGTCTCTTTGCGCTAAAATTTCTTCTTTTTGCAGAATAATTTCCTGTGTTCTTTCTTCTACTTTTTTCTCTAAGTTTCTGTTTAAAGTTTCGAGTTCCCAGAAAATTTCAGCATTATCAATTAAAGTTGCAATTTGTGAAGACAGAAGATTTAAAATTTGTAATTTTTCGTCAGTAAATTCATTGCCTGAACAATTATTTTCTAGATATAATACGCCTTTTATTTTTGACCTGTGAATTAAAGGCATGCAATATACCGAACAAGGTTTATGAGAAACAATATAAGGATCATTGGTAAAATTATTATCCTTATGTGGATTGTTAATCAGTAAATTTTCACGGTTTTTAATAACTGTTTTAACAATCTTCTCAGATAATACGGGTTCATCAGTTTTTCCTCCTGCAAAATCTATATCAATGTTAATTCCGCTTACAGCATCTAAATCAGGAAATGTTTTTTTTGTTTCAATTATCCATTTTCCGTCTCGTTCTAATACAATAAAGCCATGATCAGCGCCAATATTTTCCATCAATATTTTCAACGGACCTGATAAATTATATGAGTGTGTTGATAGAAATTCATT
>JAFGQQ010000386.1 GCA_016935595.1 Bacteroidales bacterium | reverse complement strand
GAATAATTATTCATTTATCTTTTCAGGTTTATGGAATGATAATTAATTTTGCTGGATTAATTTTATAGGAATGGTAAATTACTTAAGATATTTATTTTTTATTATTTTTATTTTATTCTTTATAACCTCATATTCTGCAACAAACGAAGGAAACAACCAAGAAATACAAAATAACCAGGAAAAAGATAATCATGAATCTGAAGAATTTTATCCCGGCAAATTTATTTTCGATCATATAGTTGATTCGCACGAATGGCATATTATAACTTATAAAAACAAACATATTTCCATCCCCTTACCTGTAATTATATATAGTAAATATAGTGGTTTTCATATTTTCTCTTCCAGAAAATTTCACCATGGGCACAGCAGCTATAAAGGATTTGAATTGCCTTCTGAAGGCGAATTTAAAGGCAAGATTATTGAAAGGCTTGAAAATAATAAAATTTATCTGCCTCTTGATATTTCAATCACAAAAGATGTACTGGCAATTATTATCAGTTCAATCATTCTTGTTTTAATAATCTTTTCAATTAAAAAAGCTTATTTGAAAAGACCATGCGAAGCACCAAAAGGATTTCAAAATTTATTAGAACCGGTTATTATTTTTATTAGAGATGATGTGGCAAAACCATCAATAGGCGAAAAAAAATACGAAAAATTTATGCCTTTTCTGCTTACTTTATTTTTATTCATTCTTTTTAATAATCTTTTAGGCTTAATCCCTATTCCTCCTGCGGGAGCCAATGTAACAGGTAATATTGCTGTAACAATGGTTTTAGCCCTTTTTACTTTTACTATTACTGCCTTAAATGGAAATAAAAATTACTGGCGACATATTTTTAATGCTCCGGGAATTCCCTGGTGGTTAAAATTACCTATTCCTTTAATACCGTTAATTGAGCTTATAGGGATGTTTATTAAACCATTTGTATTAATGGTACGTCTTTTTGCAAACATATCTGCCGGACACATCATTGCATTGGGTTTTTTTAGTTTAATTTTTATATTCGGGCAAATGAATGAATTAAGCGGATATGGAATCTCAATTATTACTATAGCGTTTTCAATATTCATGACATGTCTCGAATTACTTGTAGCTTTTATTCAAGCATATGTTTTTACACTTCTGTCGGCCATTTACTTTGGTATGGCTGTTGAAGAACATCATTAATTTATTAATTTAAACTAAATATTATGTCTACTTTATTCGTATTATTACAAGCAGCCGCTGACGCAAGCCTGTCACAAATAGGCGCTGCTTTTGCTGCAGCATTTGCTGTGCTTGGCGCTGCATTAGGAATCGGCAAGATTGGCGGCACTGCCTTGGAATCAATTGCCCGTCAGCCTGAAGCTGCAGGCGATATTCGTTCGAGCATGATCGTTGCTGCTGCACTTATTGAAGGTGTTGCCTTCCTGGCAGTTGTTATTTGTTTATTAATTGTTGTATTATAGTACTTATTCCCTGGATTAGTGCTTTCATCTAATCCAGGACTTTTTAATTATTAAACTTATAATTATGGAATTAATAAAACCAGGTATTGGACTGCTTTTTTGGATGCTGGTTTCGTTTGGGATAGTATTTTACATATTAAAAAAATTTGCCTGGCCGGCAATATTAAAAATTCTTAAGGAAAGAGAAAATTCTATTACCGACTCGCTCAAAGCTGCTGAAAAAGCCCGGGAAGAAATAAAACAATTAAAAAATGAATACGACAGGATTATTGCCAGGGCTAAAACTGAAAGAGACACACTTATTGCCGAATCAATGGAAATGAAAGAACAAATAATTCTTGAAGCAAAACATAAGGCAAATGCAGAGGCCAATAATATAATTAAGAAAGCTAAAATTACAATTGAAAACGAAAAAGCATCCGCTATTAATGAACTTAAAGTTCAGGTTGCTTCTATTTCTATTGAAATAGCAGAAAAGATACTACGCGAGAGACTTGGAGATGCCAAAGATCATCAAAAAATGATTGATCATTATTTAGAAGATTTTAAATTTAATTAAGGAATATTCATAATATAAATATTTAAGTATTAACCTTAAATTATGAACGAAAGTAAAATATCTACAAGGTATTCAAAGGCATTCATAGAATTTGCAGCAGAAAAAAATCTTCTCGAAGCGGCTGTTGAAGATATCCGCTTCATACTTGATATCTGTAAAATGAAAGATGTTATGTCAATGTTGGAAAGCCCGGTTATTCAAAATTCAGATAAACAAAAAATTATACATTTAATAATAAAAGACAAGATTAATCAAATAACGTTTTCTTTCATCGATTTAGTTTTAAAAAATAATCGCGGACCTTATTTAAAATGGATATGCATAAGATTTATTGACAGATACAAAGAAAGAAAAGGCATAAAGTCAGCTTTTCTTAAAACTGTTAAAGAAATTAGTAATTCGCAAAAACAAAAATTAATAAAAACAGTTGAACATATCTATAAATCAAAAATAGAATTAGAAGAACTCATTGATGAAAATATACTGGGTGGTTTTATACTAACTGTTGAAGACCAGCAATTTGATGCAAGTATTGTCTCTAAATTAAAAAAAATAAAACAAGAATTAGTAAATGCAACTTTTGAAAATAAAATGTAATATACCATTTAAAGAAATATTATAAATTGGAAATTAGCTATCTTAATAATACAACACTTTTAATCTAGAAAAAATATGGCTGGAATTAAACCCGCAGAAATTTCGGAATTACTGAAAAAACAGCTTGAAAATATAAATGCTGAAATAGAATTAAAAGAAGTTGGCCAGGTACTTGAAGTTGGTGACGGGATAGCACGTATTTACGGCTTATCAAATGTTCAGGCTAACGAACTGATTGAATTTGATAATGGAATCAAAGGCATAGTTCTTAACCTTGAAGAAGATAATGTAGGAGCAGTACTAATGGGGCCTTCTGAAGAAGTTAAGGAAGGTGACATGGTAAAACGAACCAGCAGGATTGCTTCAATTGAAGTTAGTGAAGAAATGCTTGGCAGGGTAATCAATACAATTGGTCAACCAATAGATGGTAAAGGATTAATAAAAGGTGAAAAATTCGAAATGCCATTTGAAAGAAAAGCCCCAGGGGTAATTTTCAGGCAACCGGTTAACGAACCTCTTCAAACAGGTTTAAAAGCAATTGATGCCATGATACCGATTGGCAGAGGCCAACGCGAATTAATAATAGGAGACAGACAGACAGGTAAAACAGCCATTGCAATTGATACTATCATTAATCAAAGGGAAAATTTTGAAAAAGGAAATCCGGTATATTGTATTTATGT
>JAFGQQ010000385.1 GCA_016935595.1 Bacteroidales bacterium | reverse complement strand
GGAAACTTCACTTTTACTACAGATCTCACCGGACTTCAAACTTTTTATAAAGATTATGAAAATGGTATTCCATTGGGTACACAATCGAACTGGGGCTGGCATACTATCCCGAATACAGAAGGTTATCAATTACAGGAAACCGAACTCGTTTTTAATTCAAGAGGAAGAGAAATTCCTTTTCTACATAAATTCAGAGATGGGTATAAGGCTAAAGTGGGCAATTATTTCAGAGAGAATCCTCACCGGTTACATCTTGGAATGATTGGTTTAGTAATTACAAAGGAAGATGATTCAATAATTGATATCAATGACATAAAAAATGCAAAACATCAGTTGAATTTATGGAAGGGAGAAATAACCAGCGAATTTAAAATTGATAATATTCCTGTAAAAGTTGAAGTTTTTTGTCACCAGGAGTTGGATATGATTTCTGTAAAAATAGAATCACCATTAATTTCAAACGGGCAATTATCAGTACAATGGAAATTCTCATACGGTGTCCCTGAAAATACACATCCTGGTTATGATTTTTCAGTATCAGAAAAACACACTTCAACAATAGTAAATAATGAAATAAATAGCGCATTAATTTTAAGAAAGCTTGATAATGACCAGTATTTTGTAAAACTGCAATGGCAAACCCCTGCTGAATTAATAAATGTTAAGAAGCATCAATATACTTTACTTCCCAAAAAAGAAAGTAATGTTCTGGAATTTTCATGTTTGTTTTCGCCTGATTCTATTAAAAAAGATTTGCCTGACTTTAAATCTACTAGCTTGAATAGTATTAAGGCATGGAAAAATTTCTGGAAAAACGGAGGAGCAGTTGATTTTTCGGAATGTACTGATAGCAGGGCAAAAGAAATTGAACGCAGGATTGTTCTTTCACAATACTTAACAAAAATTCAATGTTCGGGTAATCTGCCTCCGGCAGAAACGGGTCTAACATACAACTCATGGTATGGAAAATTTCACCTGGAAATGCACTGGTGGCACGTTGCTCATTTCCCTATGTGGAACAGGCCTGAATACCTCGCAAAACAAATGGAATATTATTTTCATATTATAGATAAAGCCAGAGAAACAGCAAAAAAACAGGGGTTTAAAGGAATACGCTGGCCTAAAATGACAGATCCTGAAGGACAGGAAAGTCCCTCGAATGTAGGAACATACCTGATCTGGCAGCAACCACATTTTATTTATTTTGCCGAGCAATTGTACCAAGCCCAACCATCAGAAGAGATCTTGTTAAAATATAAAGAGTTAGTATTTGAAACAGCCGAATTTATGGCTGATTTTCCGGTTTATGATTCAATAAACAAAGTATATAATTTAGTCCCTCCGCTTATTCCGGCCCAGGAACTTTGGTCAAGAGAAACAACCATGAATCCTCCATTCGAACTAAGTTACTGGTACTGGGGCTTATCAACAGCACAAGAATGGCATAAAAGACTTAATTTGCCAGTTAACGAAAAATGGGAAGGAGTGCGCAATAATCTTCCTGCCCCTGTATTCATTGACAGCATTTATATGGGAATTGGAAATGCACCTGATTCTTATACTAATCCTGAAAACATGCGTGACCACCCGATGGTCCTTGGTAGTTTAGGTATGCTGCCCGAGTGGGATAAAATAGATAAGCAAATAATGAAAAATACACTGAATATTATTTTAGAAAAATGGAACTGGCCTTCTACCTGGGGATGGGATTACCCTATGGTAGCCATGTGTGCTACACGACTTGGAGAACCTGAAATAGCTATTGAAGCATTGTTAATGGATGTACAAAAAAATACCTATTTAAAAAACGGGCATAATTATCAAAGCTCAAGATTAAGAATTTACCTTCCCGGAAATGGTGGTTTGCTTAAAGCCATTGCACTTATGTGTGCGGGTTGGGAAGGCTGTGAAATTGAAAATCCCGGATTCCCTAAAGACGGAAAATGGAACGTGAAATGGGAGAATTTGTCGAAAGATTTTTGATTAATACTCTATTATTGACAATTACCAGTTAATAATATTCTACAGAATCTATGACTACTTTTACTTTTAATTACCAAGTTTAAATCCGTTATACTGATTTTAGTTTATAGAGAGATTGAGTTTCTATTGATAATATAAATTTTATTTCAGCTTAAAATAATAATGTTAATCCCTTATCTTTCTGATTAAATTTCTCAATTTCAAATTTATAATATTTAATCTGTTGTGAACAAATAAATTCCCTGAAAATATCAGCATTTTCTTCTTCTTCAGTTTTATTCAATGCTTCAATATATTCTTGCCTGTCTTCTGTAAATATTTTAATTAATGGCTCATTATGATAAAGTTGAATATAATTCATAAACAATCTTGCTGTTCTTCCATTTCCATCTCCAAGCGGATGAATATTAACTAAATTATAATGAAGGTCAGCAGATAATTTCACAATATCTTCATTTTTAACAATATCAATTTTTTCATTTATCATCTTACAAAGAGAAGATAATAATTCCATAACCTTTTTATAATCCGGAAAATACTTTTTATCAACATAAACCTGGGTTAATCTTAGGTCTCCTTTTGATGTATCGAAACTTCCTGCGGCTGTATTAATAATTCCACCTGTGTTTTTCATAATCAATTCACCAATCTCTATAACAAAATCAATGGAAAGTTTGCGTTTTGCTTTAGCCTGTTCTTTAATGTATAAAAATGCATTATAATGGTCTTTCACCATGAGATGATCTTTAAGCGGCTTGCCTTTGGATGTAATATCATTTTCAATTAAAACCTTTGTATCAGTTTCATTCAGAGAGCAACCTTCAATTTTGGTTGAATGATAAACAATAGAAATCATACTGAATTTTTCATAATCAATCGAATTAATTAAATCTAAATCCAGGTAAACTCTTCTTAATTTATTTAATTCATC
This sequence comes from Bacteroidales bacterium, assembly GCA_016935595.1. The sequence goes on along the minus strand of JAFGQQ010000385.1, from coordinate 561 downwards.
CCACATTTTGCATTATTTTAATCCAAAAATACTAAAAGAAATTTATAAAAGATATATCATGGATTGCATGAATTTGTAATACCCCTCTATCTTTGGATAGCTGAGGAATAAAGAGAACCTGTTTCCTAATTCGTTAATGTCATTCTTGTATATGATAGAAAATTCTTATATTGCTTTAGATAGTAAGCAAATAATAAGTTTCTTTATTGCTTTCTTTTAAATCATTTTTTAATTTTATAATAAACTTGAAATCGAAAGATTTTTTTATTAGTTGAATGTTCCGGAAATAAAGAGTCTTAAAATGACAAATAAACAAAACGGACGGCTTATTATTCTTGCCGGTCCCTCATGTGTAGGGAAAAGTCCCTTAGCAAAGGCACTTGCTAAATTTTACCCGGAAATATGGAAAACACTACATCCCCTGGTTTTATATAACAGTCGTGCAGCCCGCCCTGGAGAAATAGACGGAATTGATTACTACTTCCGCTCCCGTAATGAGATAGAAAGTTTAAAAAAGAAAGATCATTTCGTAGTTATGGATGTTCGAGGAGATTTGCAGGC
>JAFGQQ010000384.1 GCA_016935595.1 Bacteroidales bacterium | reverse complement strand
TACTTCGCCGTGAAGTTACAGTTGAAGATATTACTAAACTAACCGAAATTAAAATTAAAAGAATTTCGAAATTTGATACAAAAAAAGCCGATGAACATATAAAGGGGCTGGAAACAGAAATTGAAGAAACCCAAAACCATCTGAATAATATTATTCCCTATACAATAAACTATTATAAGCAAATTAAAAAGAAATACGGCCAGGATAAAGAAAGAAAAACCGAAATAAGAAATTTTGAAACAATTGTAGCAACTAAGGTAATTGTAGCTAACGAAAAATTATATGCCAACCGCGAAGAAGGTTTTATAGGCACTTCTTTGAAAAAAGATGAATATATCTGCGATTGCTCAGATATTGATGACATTTTAGTTATTAAAGGAGATGGTTCGTATTTAATCACAAAAGTCTCGGAAAAAATATTTGTAGGTAAGGATATTATACATATTGCCGTATTTAAAAAGAATGACAACCAAACTATTTATAATATAGTTTACCGCGATGGGCTTATTGGCAATATTATGATGAAAAGATGTTCAATTTCGGGATTGACAAGAGACAAAGAATACAACCTGACCCAGGGTAACGAACATTCCAAAATCCTGCACCTTTCTGTAAACCCCAACGGAGAATCGGAAATACTTGATATATTCCTTAAACCAAAACCACGTTTGAAAAAACTAAAATTGGAACTCGACTTCAGCGCAATTGCGATAAAAGGAAAAAATTCGATGGGGAATATCTTAACAAAAAATGCTATACATAAAATAAAAGTCAGGGAAATTCTAAAAACTGAAATCCAGGCAAAAAAAATATGGTTCAAACACGAATTCCTTAGGTTAAATTCCGATGGGGAAGGTTTGTACCTGGGTGAATTTAAAAACAATGAAAAAATACTTGTTGTAACTAAAGACGGTAATTACAAATTGTACTCCTATGATTTGACTAATCATTTCGAAAACAATATTCTTATCATTGAAAAATTTAACCCAAAAAAAGTTTATACCGCTATCTATTACGAAAGCGAACAAAAATTTTATTACCTGAAAAGGTTTGCATTTGAAGAGACTATTAAAGAAGAAAATTTTATTGGGGATAACTCAAAATCGAAGTTAATTGAACTTTGCGATGAAAAATATCCACGGTTTGACATAATATACGATAAAAACAAAACACGAAAAGATAACGAAACAATTGATGCTGAAAAATTTATATCAATAAAAGGTTGCAAAGCAAAAGGCAAGCGTATATCAAGTTATAAAATTAAAACCATAATAAAAGCTGAACCCAGGGAAGAAGAAAAATTAGACGGAACACTTACAGATGTCGAACTACCTGAAGACGATGTATTGTTCGAAATAGAAAACCCTGAGTCGGTTTCGGATGATAACGAAAAAGTAATTACAAACACGCAAATAGGGAATGATTCAGAAAATATTGCATCGCAAATGAAATTAAATTTGTAAGATTAATTCTATTTTTCTTAAATTTGACCCCCAAAATAAATTCGATGAAAGTTTTTCTTGTTGGATATATGGGTTCTGGAAAATCGACTATTGGCAAACAAATTGCTTCAGAGTTGAACCTAAATTTCATTGACCTTGACCCTTATATTGAAAAAAAAGAAAACCGGACTGTAAAACATATTTTTGAAAGTGAAGGAGAGGAAGCATTTCGTATGGTTGAAAAAGATGCCTTACAGGATATTATTAAAAATGAAAATAATTTTGTTTTAGCAACCGGCGGAGGCACGCCATGTTTTCATGATAATATGAAAACGATGATTAAAAATGGCACAACCGTATATTTAAACCACGATATAAAAACCTTAGTTAACAGGTTATTACATGCAAAAATATTCAGGCCGCTGATTTGGGGAAAATCCGAACAGGAATTAACCGAATATGTCGAAGAAATGCTGAAAATTAGGGTACCATATTATCAACAAGCCCATATTACCATCGACACATTAGACTCCGACATTAAAGAGCTGGCAGATATTATTCAAAAAGAATTTAAAAAGAAAAAATCCTTTATACGCAGTATTTCAATTTAAAAAATCCAAAAGCTTTATTCATTTTCAATAAGTGGCAAAGATTCATGTGCAGTCCTGTCAATTATCTTATGGGCTTCATCTTTTCCGATGTACTTATCAATAGCACTATGCCCAATATATATAAAAGGGGTAAGAATAACAGCAATAATTAATTTACTTGAATAGCCGGTAAAAGCAGTATTAAGATATTCGGCCAGACTTAATTTCCCGGGCAAATAAAAAGCAATCCCTGTAACAATAAATGTATCTATTAATTGTGAAATAACAGTAGAACCAGTTGCCCGCAACCATATATGCCTTTCACCTGTCTTTTTTCTTAACATCCAAAAAACAAAAACATCAATAAGCTGGGAAGTCATAAAAGCAGTAATACTTCCAACAATTATCCAAAGCGATTGCCCGAAGACCATGTTAAAAGCTTCATCCTGAACAGGTGAATTATGAGAAGCCTTTACATACATGGCTGCGAATAGTAAAAGAAAAGTATATCCTATTAAAACGGCCGTTAATAAAGTTAACTTTCGAACTCCCTGTTTACCAAAATACTCATTTATAAGGTCGGTTGTAAGAAAAACAACCGGCCACGGAATAATACCAATACTCATGCTAAAAGGCCCAAGTTGAATTAGTTTTCCGCCAATAACTTCACCAACAACAGCATTGGTTATGAAAAAACCAGCTAAAATAATAAATACTATGTCCTTTCTGGATTTTAGATGCATTGATTAATTTAATTCAACTGGTTATATTCATTTATTCGATAATTCAAATCCTGTTTTTAGGAAAGCCAAATATAATAATATTAAATTTGTTTAAATGATGAAAAATTTAAGAAAAAATAGAATTTCTTAAAAAATAAATACAAATCGCTGTATTACAATGTTATAGAAAATGCCATTAATATACAAATATACTATTTTATACAAAAAAATAAATAAATCGTTATAAATTAAATACTTATATAAAACAAGAATTAACTTTATAAAATATATTTGCTTGGCAACATTATATAAATATTTTTTTCTTAAATTGCTGCGCCCAATTCCTTATTGTTAGTCATGAATAAAAATTTGTTAAAAGCGCTTAATATTGAAGCCAGTGAATCCAAAGGTGTTTTTCTCTTAATATTCCAATCCATTTTTATCGGAATTTTTTACGGTGCTTACGATATTGCTGCCAATGCACTTTTCCTTGACTATTTTGAACCATCTATGCTTACAAAAGCATATGCTGTATCAGGTTTTGCAGGAATAATTCTTACATCTCTTTATTCATGGCTTCAGGACAGGATAAAATTTTCACACTTAGCTTTTGTAAACTTATTTTTTATAGCCATAATAACCGCTTTAGTAAGGTTAAGTTTCGGTATTATCAGTATAAAAATAATAGCATTTGCCCTTCTTGTTGTATATGGCCCTTTAAGAATTATAGCCTTAGTTGGATTTTGGGGTTCTGTTGGCAGGCTCTTTTCGTTAAGACAAGGCAAAAGGCTTTTTGGATTAATTGACAGCGGATGGATTTTTGGTATTATACTTAGCAGTTATATTATCCCCGTATTGCTTAGATTTAATTTTCAAACCAAGGACTTATTAATCATTTCATCTGCTAGTATTTTACTTGGTTTATTGTTCCAGTTTATATTAAGTAAAAACTTTAACCTTAATCCTGAAGAAGAAGCCGAATCAGAAAAAGTTAACCTGAAAGAAAGAAAACTCCTTGAACTGTTAAAAAACCCATATATCAGGGTTATGGCAGTTTTTGTATTCCTTTCGATGATTACAGCCTTTTTTATTCAGTATTCATTTATTTCGGTAACTAAAGAAAGTTATCCGGGATCAACAGAATTTGCTATGTTTTTAGGGTTCTTCAATGGAACAATGATGATTTTTATTTTATTAATAAAAACATTTGTATATAGCAGATTAATAAAAACATACGGATTAAAAACCGCATTGATAATATCCCCTCTCCTTTTAATCTTTTTCACAGTAGTCGCCTCTTTAACAGGTTCATTTTTTGGATACTCATCAGCATCTGCTTCCTTTGCCTTTTTCTTCCTGCTGGTTGCATTAAGCAGACTGTTTGCATCGGCGCT
>JAFGQQ010000047.1 GCA_016935595.1 Bacteroidales bacterium | reverse complement strand
TTTATATGAGGATGAAAATGATAATTATAATTATGAAAAAGGTGTTTATGCAACTATTGAATTTATTTGGAATGATACAAGTAAAGAACTTACAATAAAGGACCATAAAGGTGAGTTTCCTGGAATGTTGAAAGTAAGAACAATTAATATTGTTTTAATTGAAGGAGGGAAGGGAACAGGAATTAAAATTACCGATAAACCTGATAAAAGTATTTTATATAATGGAAATAAACATATTGTTCAATTTTAATTTTTTCAAGTAATAAATTTAATATTATGGATATTATAAAAATCATGCCCTGTTTAGATATGAAAAACGGCAGGGTAGTTAAAGGAGTACATTTTGTTGATTTAAAAGATGCAGGAGATCCTGTTGAAAATGCTAAGTTTTATCAAAATGAAGGAGCTGATGAACTGGCAATGCTCGACATAGCCGCAACATTAGAAAATCGCAAAACCAGGCTTGAATGGGTAAAAAATGTATCGGCAGTAATTAGTATTCCGTTGACTGTTGGCGGAGGAATATCTTCTCTTGAAGATATTGAAATGGTTTTGAATGCCGGTGCCGATAAAGTTTCAATGAATAGCGCAGCAGTGAAAAATCCAAAGCTTATTGATCAAGCGGTTTCAAAATTCGGGTCAGAGAATATTACTATAGCCATTGATGCAAGAAGAAATATTGAGATGACTTCAGGATTTGAACTGGTTGTTAGTGGAGGCACAAAACCAACGGGGAAAGATGCTGTTGAGTGGGCAAAACAATGCCAGCAATTAGGTGCAGGTGTAATATTGCCAACTAGTATGGACGGGGATGGAACACAATCTGGTTATGACCTGGAATTCACAAAAGCAATTTCCGATGCGGTTACTTTACCTGTTATTGCTTCTGGCGGGGCCGGCAAATTGGAACATTTTTATGATGGTGTTGTAAAAGGCGGCGCACAAGTTTTACTGGCTGCGTCTGTTTTTCATTATCGTATTTTAACAATTCGCCAAATTAAAAATTATTTGAAGGATAAAGGATTAAAAGTTATTTTATAAGTAATTATTAGTTTATTTTGTTAGTCATCGGATAACTTATGTAAGGAAATTTTTGAAAATAAGCCAATAATTAATTTGTATATTTTTGCAAATTATGTATTTTTGCAGTCCAAATTTTAATAACTGAAAATAATAAATATAATGAAGAAAGATATTCATCCAAAGGATTACAGGTTAGTAGTATTCAGAGATATGTCGAATGGATATACTTTCATAACCAAATCTGCAGCTCCTGCAAAAGAAAAAATTAAAATGGATGACGGGAAAGAGTATCCTTTAATCAAATTAGAAATTTCAAATACGTCACATCCTTTTTATACAGGTAAGATGAAACTTGTCGATACTGCTGGCCGTGTTGATAAATTTATGAGCAGGTATAAAACCCATTACGATAAAAAGAAAGAAAATAAAGAAAATAAATAATAATTATAACAATACAATAGAGAACCCCGGAAGTATAATTTTTATAACTTTCGGGGTTTTTTATGTAATTTTGTCAGGTTTTTAGTAAGATATACAGAATGAATTTTATTCTTTTTGATGATATTAGCTGGGAAAATTTATTGCCTTTAACTTTTACACGGCCGGTTTGCGAAATTCGCACTGGAATTCTAACGATAAAAGAAAAATGGCAATATCTTTTAAAGGATAAAATTACATGCTTAACACAAGAATATCTTCGGCCTAAATTCAAATTAAAGAAAGAGAATGATAATATATTAATAAACGGATCAGTTATACCTAATTACAATTTATTAAAGGAGATTTTATCTTTAGAAACAGGTTTATATTTAATAAAAGAGAATTTTGTTATTGCTGCACGTTTAAATCTGAAAGATATTGAAGAATTTGCCCCTGAAGTAATAAAAAATGCTCGAGTAAAAGAATGTAAATCTGAATTTTTTAAATTATCTAACCTGTGGGATATTTTTAAAAATAATGGTGTTGAAATAGAAAATGATTTTAAATTACTTACTTCGGGAAGAAGATCTGCAAGAATTAGTGATACAAATAAAATTACAGATAAAGGAAATGTTTTTATTGAAGAAGATGTTTTAATGGAATGTGTTACTTTAAATGCATCGAAAGGATCTATTTATATTGGGAAAAATACTGAAATTATGGAAGGGGTCTTAATACGGGGACCTTTTGCACTATGCGATCATTCTGTAATAAAAATGTCAGCAAAAATATACGGACCAACTACCATAGGACCTTATTCCAAAGTTGGAGGTGAAATAAATAATTCGGTAATTTTAGGATATTCGAACAAGGCTCATGACGGATTTTTGGGAAATTCTGTAATTGGCGAATGGTGTAATTTAGGTGCTGGTACAAACAATTCCAATTTAAAGAATACCTATGGTGAGGTTAAGATTTGGAATTATCATAAGGAGAAATTTATAAATACAGGATTACAGTTTTGTGGTTTGTTTATGGGAGACCATTCAAAATGCGGAATCAATACGATGTTTAACACAGGAACTGTTGTCGGAGTTAATACCAATATTTTCGGATCGGGATTTTTAAGAAATTTTATTCCTTCATTTTCTTGGGGAGGAAAACATGGATTTAAAGAATATAAATTAGAAACAGCTTTTGAAATAAACCGGCAAGTAATGACAAGAAGGAATTTAGAATTTAATAGTACAGAGAAAGATATTCTAACTGCTATTTTTAATGCAACTAAAAAATATAGAAATTATTAAATTAAACATTTTATATATAATCTTCGTTATTAATTTGAACTTATAGTAATTTTGGCATATCAATTGCCTAATTATAAAATTATAAAAAAGAAAGTAATAACTGACAAATTGACTTTTCATTAAATAACAGAAGGAATAATGAGTGGAAGATCGGGAAATAGACAAAATAAGAATGTTGTAATACTGCGCGATTTTGACGATAACACGGAATTTATACCATTAATTTCTGAGGAAGATGAAGAAGTATTGAAAAACACAGCAGTGCCAAATTTGCTTCCAGTTCTTCCATTACGAAATACTGTACTTTTTCCTGGTGTATTAATACCAATAACTGTTGGACGAAAAAAATCATTACAATTGGTCAGTGAAGCATATAAAAAAGATAAAATAATTGGAGTAATTGCTCAAAAATCAGCAGATGTTGACGAGCCCCAGCTTGAGGATTTATTTAGGATTGGCACTATTGCTCAAATCCTTAAAATTCTTGAAATGCCTGATGGATCAACTTCTGTTATTATTCAAGGGAAGAAGCGTTTTCATATTGATTCTTTACACTCAAATAACCCATATTTGCTTGCCAATATTACATCGCTCGAAGATGTTAAACCAATAAAAAATAAAAAAGAATTTGATGCTATAATTGGATCATTAAAAGATTTATCGGTAAAAATAATTAAACTTTCATCCAATATTCCCCCTGAAGCCACGTTCGCTGTTAAAAATATTGAAAGCTCAACGTTTTTAATCAATTTCATTTGTTCAAATAGTGAGATTAGCCTTCAAGAAAAACAAAAACTTTTGGAAATTAATGAACTAAGGGAAAGAGGAATTTTGCTTTTAGAGCATCTGGCAAAAGAAGTGCAAATGCTCGAATTAAAATATGATATACAATCCAAAGTAAAATCCGATATCGATCAGCAGCAACGTGAATTTATGCTTCATCAACAGATGAAAACCATACAGAATGAGCTTGGAGGTAATCCAGTTGAGAAAGAAGTTGAAGAGCTTAAAGCAAAAGGAAAAAAGAAGAAATGGTCAAAGGAGGTTGGCATATTATTCGAAAAAGAAGTTGATAAGTTAAACCGTTTAAATCCGATTACGGGCGAATATTCTGTTCAGTATAATTATTTGCTGGTATTGCTCGAATTACCCTGGAATGAATATACAAAAGATAATTTTAACCTTAAACGGGCTGAAAAAATATTAGAAGAAGACCATTATGGGCTTGAAAAAGTTAAAGAAAGAATTTTGGAACATCTGGCAGTTTTAAAATTAAAAGGCGATATGAAATCACCCATTATTTGTTTATACGGACCACCCGGTGTTGGTAAAACGTCTTTGGGTAAATCTGTAGCAAGGGCATTGGGAAGAAATTATTCCAGAATGTCGCTCGGCGGATTACATGATGAAGCAGAAATACGCGGGCATAGAAAAACCTATATAGGTGCCATGCCAGGCAGGATTTTACAAAATATTAAGAAAGCAAAATCCTCAAATCCTGTTTTTATTTTAGATGAGATTGATAAAATTGGAAGTGATTTTAGGGGTGATCCATCATCTGCTTTACTTGAAGTGCTCGATCCTGA
>JAFGQQ010000383.1 GCA_016935595.1 Bacteroidales bacterium | reverse complement strand
GGTATTTTGCTGTAATACCATGTTATCGCTAAAAATAGCAGGTAAAATTAAATTATCTGATTTTTTCATTGTACAGGATATGCATGCGAATATTATGCATATGAATAAGAAGAATATTTTTTTTATCATAATTTTTAAAATATTAAAGTTATTAAAACTGTAAAGATAAGAGGAAATTTAGCTAAAAAAATTAAAAATATCTTAATTTAAGAAAATAAAACAGTTCCAAATAATCAGGCTTAAATGCAATTATGTCACAATTTAAAAATATATTGATTTCTAATGTTTTATGATAAGATGATTTAAATAATTTGTTTTTTCTTAAAATTGCATGCAACTTAAAATTTATTTAAAGGCACTTTAAGGTGAAAAAAGGTAGAATGAATTTTAAAATACCGGTTAAAGAAAAAGAATTACTGGAAGGCTGTTTAGGCAACGATCGTTTTGCGCAGAAACGTTTATACGATCTTTATAAAGATGCTATGTATACATTAGCTTACAGAATGTTAAGGGATGAAGATTTAGCTTGTGACGCATTGCAGGACGGGTTCATTGATGTATTTGTGAATTTGGATAAGTTTGAGGGGAAATCAACTTTGGGTGCATGGATAAAAACAATAATTATTAGAAAGTGCCTCAGAAAAATTGAAAAGGAAAGAAAGAAGGAAAGATTAGATGAAAGCTTGTTAAAAGGGGAGATGGTTAAATGGGACGATGAATTAACGGGTGAAAGTTTGGATAAAGCAATAAATAGTTTAAGCCCGGGTTACAGAAGTGTTTTTATCCTGGTCGAAGTTGAAGGTTATTCTCACAAAGAAGCAGCAGAAATGTTAAAGATATCGGAGGGCACTTCAAAATCTCAGCTTTCGAGGGCTAAACAACAATTGCAGAAAATGTTGGTGCATTTAAGAAATTAAGTAATGAAAGAACAAAAAAAATATAATTTAAAGAAAGCAATCGATCAATTGCCTGCTTACAAAGCACCTGATAAGATATGGGGCAATATCGCGAAGAGAATGGATAATATGAATGCACCATTACAAAGGGCTATTCAGGATTTACCTGTTTTTAAAGTACCTGAAAAAATATGGAATACAATTGAAGAAGGATTAGAAAAAGAAGGAGGGAAGAAAGTCTTTTTATTTCAGAAACAGGTTATCCGGATAGCGGCTTCAATAATAGTATTGTTAGCAATTGGCTATTTAGTAAAATATTTTATCGTACCTCCTGATAAAGATTTAATATATAGTGTTGAAATTGTTGAAGATGATACAGGGATTGACTTTATGCCAACAGTTGATACAGGAAGTTCGGATATTATTCTGTCGAATTGTAAAAAAAATCCTGAAGTATGCGAATCGCCTTTGTTTATTGAATTAGAAAACCAGTTAAAAGAACTAAAGGCGGAACAGGAAAAACTGCAAAAAATATTAAAAGGCAATCCTGACCCGCAACTCATAAAATTCTTATACAGGATGGAAAACGACAGAGTGGAAATTGAAAAAAAAATAATTAAAATGTTTATTGAATCTTAAAAAAGTAAAGATGAAAAAAGTATTATTAATAATCATAACAATTATTGTTTTTGGAAATATTATCAAATCGCAAACAGATACAGTAATATATGTTGAAACACTAAAGGATACGATAAATGATAAATACGATAGAATTTATAAATTGTTTATCCTAGATAAAAAAGAAGTTAAGCATTTGTGGAAACTTGATCTGGTTGGATTTGGAAATTTAAAAGCAAATATTGGATTTGAAAAAAAAGTAGGCAGAAGATTTTCTTTTGATTCATATTTAGGTTATAGTGTTAGTAGTTTATATTTAATAAACTATGCTGATTATGAGTATTATGTAAATGGAAGTTTAAAGTATTATTATAATTTAAAAAGAAGAGAAAGATTAGGAAAATATACTAATAGATTTAACGGGAGTTATATCTGCCTTGGTGCATATTACAAAGGTATTAGCCATGCTAATATGAATTTATATCGTCTTGGTTTTGAACCTTGGAGATATTATCATAGCGGTTTAGGTTTATTATTTAATATTGGTTTGCAAAGGGCAATAGGAAATATTGGATTTTTTGAGCCGTATTTAGGGCTAGAAATTGGAAGGTTTTATAAATACAATTATCCATTTATTGATTTTTGGTATAAAAATCATTATCGAGTTCGAATATATCCTGTTATTGGATTAAAAGCCGGTTTTGCTATAGATTCATTTAAAGGGTTAAAACGAAAATTTAAATTCAATTAGTAAGAGATGAAGCTTAAAAGAATTATTATAATACTATTACTTTTTATTTCAGGATATTTATCCGGACAAAAAGATACGGTTATTATCCATGAAACCGAAGAAGAAACCGTAAAAGATGAATATGATATAATTTATAATTATACTGCTCAGGAAAACAAAACCATAGATCATTTTTGGAAAGTTGATTTAATTAATTACGGTAAATTAGCACCAAATATTGGCTACGAAGCAAAAATAGGCAACCGTTTTTCATTAAATTCTTATATTCTTATCAATTTCGATAGTACCTTTTTTTATCCAGCTTCTAATTTAGGATTTCGTTTTGAAACCGATTTTAAATATTATCACAATTTAAAAAGGCCTGAAAACAGAGGTGTTAATATAAACGGGTTTGTTGGCAATTATATTAGTGCAGGAATTTTTTATGCAGGCCAGGGAAAAATATTAAATCAGAATTTTCCTTATGGCATGGGATTTAGCGGGAATGAATTCACGGAAAATTACCTCGCAGGATATGGGCTGACAGTAAAATACGGAATACAAAGAAGAATAGGGAGTGCTGGATTTATTGAACCTTTTTGTGCCCTGGATATTTACAAAGGCAATTACAATAATCTGCGCAAAATTTCATTTCGTCCTTATATTGGCTTAAAAGCCGGCTTTAGTATTGAATCAATTATTGACCTAAAAAGAAAACTCAGAAATTAAGAAAACATGTTTAAATATTTAAGCATACTAAAAATAATAGTTATCATAACTTTAATATATTTTCCACGGACTATAGTTTCACAAAATAAAGTACAGGTAGTTACCCGAATAGTTGAAAAAGAATTAATTTACAATAAGGAAAATATTCTTATCAATACCGAAAAAGCTAAACTTAATATTAATGGTTGGGATAAAAACCTAGTTGCTGTGGGTTTAAAAATACATTCAAAAAATGTGGATAAAGAAATTGCCAGGAAAGAACTGGATTACATGAAATATAGTATTGTAAGCCAAAACAGCCAAATTATTATACATAACAGCATTTTATTAAGTAATAATATTGAACCTCTTTTAAGCAATATTAGTGTTGAATATGAAATTTGGGTTCCAAACGGGGTAAAAATTTTTATTAATAATAAATTTGGTTCTGGTTGTATAACAAATTTAAATGCTAAAATTGAAGCCTATTTGGAATATTGCGACATGGATATTAAAAATATGCAAGGCCAGTTAAAACTTAATATTAAAATTGGGGACTTAACCATCAAACATTCAAATATAAAAACTAAAATTGAAACAAATTATTCAGAAGTAAATATGGATAATATATCTGGAAATTATTATTTAAAAACTAATTATGGAAGTATAAATATTATTCCAGATTTATTATTTGATTTGACTATTGAAGCAGATAAAACCGACATCTTTTTTATTAATTCAAATTGCGATGAATTTAATCTGGAATTAGAAACCACATTTGGAAAAATAAATTTTAACCGGGAATGTTATATAAAAAATAAGTCAAAAATTATTATTGATAATATAGGTAATTACAAACAAGATAAAGTTGAATTAAAATATGCTGAACCTTTTCAGCAAAGTAATATTAAAATAAATTCCAGATTTGGCAATGTTACTTTAAATTAGTTTAAGGATGCCATCCCTTTTTATGTCATGGTATTAATAAGTTTTAAAGTCTATTAGGGATGGCATCTTTTTTTTCAAGGATTATAATAATTTTAAACACTCTCTCAAACTATCCTTCCAAAAAGGAATTTCAAAATTAAAAGTTGATTTGATTTTTTCTTTGTTTAAAACACTATAAAATGGCCTTTTGGCTGCCGTTGGAAAATCTTTCGATTCTATTGGGATAATTTTGCATTCAAGTTTTATAATATCAATAATTTCTTTAGCAAAATCGTACCAGCTGCAAATACCTTCGTTCGAGAAATGATAAATTCCGGGAACAAATTTCTCAGAATTTTCAAATGTTTGCTGAACAATTGTAATTATCGCCTTGACTAAATCTGCAGCATAAGTTGGTGTGCCTACCTGGTCAAAAACTACCTTTAATTCGTCCTTTTCTTTTGCCAACCTTAATATTGTTTTTACAAAATTATTTCCAAAAGAAGAGTACAACCATGAAGTACGGATTATTATTCCTTTCTCATAACCTTCTAATGCTTGTTCCCCTTTTAATTTGCTTTTTCCGTAAACCGATTGTGGATTTGTCCGGTCAATTTCTTTATAAGGCATATAACCTTGTCCGTCAAAAACATAGTCGGTCGAGATATGGATTAAATAACAATTACATTTTTCTGCTATCTGCCTGAGGTTTTTTACAGCTGTAGCATTTATTAATTCTGCTTTGTCTGGTTCACTCTCAGCTTTATCAACCGCAGTATAAGCAGCACAGTTTACAATAAATTCTACCAGGTTTGTTCGAAAGAAAGTATCTAATTCATTTATATTTGTGATATTAAGTTCTTCAATATCAGTATAAATAAAAGAAAGATTCTTGAAATTTTTGCCTATAACTTTTATTTCATTTCCGAGTTGTCCTTTTGCCCCTGTTATTAAAATATTCCTCATTTGTTAAAAGTAAAATTCAATTCAGCATTTTCAAATTTTGGCAGTTTTTTGTCTCTTTCTGAAATAATTATTTTTGATGCATCTATTTTCCAGTCAATATTTAATTTAGAATCATTATATATAATACCTTTCTCATAGTCGGGTTTATAAAATTCGTCGCATTTATACGAAAAAATAGCTATTTCGCTTAGTACAACGAATCCATGTGCAAATCCTTTTGGAATTAAAAGTTGCAGTTTATTCTTCTCAGTAAGTTCAATACTTTCCCACCAACCGAATGTGGGCGATCCTTTCCTTATATCTACTGCAACATCAAGCACACTTCCTTTTATTACCCTTACGAGTTTTGTTTGTGAATAGGGTTTGAGCTGATAATGCAATCCCCTTATTACTCCAAATTGCGATTGGGATTCATTATCCTGTACAAATTTTATATTTAATTCTTTTTCTAAGAATTTATTTTCATTATAGCTTTCAAAAAAATATCC
>JAFGQQ010000382.1 GCA_016935595.1 Bacteroidales bacterium | reverse complement strand
TTTTTCCTCTTCAATTTCATATAAATCATCTAATTTTTTTAAATATTCGAAAGTGATATTTCCAACGGATAAGGTCATAGCTCCATCAGCGATTGTATCGGGTGTTTTTGTTAATATTTGAATTGAATTCATTCGTAATGATTGTACTGCATCGTTTGCATTTAAAGGTTCAGCTCCGATTATTTCAGCATTTGGAGTTAATGCCCGGGTAGTAATTAATGTTCCTGATAATAGTCCTCCACCTCCGCATGGTGCAAACACCGCATCAATTTTGCCCAATTCTTCAATTGCTTCATATGCTGCTGTACCTTGTCCCGCAATTACCTGTTCGTGGTTATACGGGGGCAGCCAAAAAACACCTTCCTCTTTCGAAGCTTCTTCAACCTCTTTATCTACAATATCGCGAGATTTACAAATAATAATATTACCGCCATAAGATTTTGTGGCCTGAATTTTAATTTCTGAAGCATTTTCTGGCATATAAATGGTTGATAGAATTCCAAACTGAGTCGCAGCCCAGGCCACTGCCTGTGCATGATTCCCGGAACTATTTGTGACGATAAGTTTTGGTTTAATTTTATTCTCAGTTAACCAGGCAATGGTATTGCACGCTCCCCTGGCTTTAAATGCGCCGATCTTTTGCATACACTCTGCTTTAAAAAATATTTCATGACCCAGCCACTTGTTTAGGATGGAGGATGAGAAAATGGGTGTATTATGAATGTACGAATTAATACGGCGTCTAGCCTGAATAATATCTTCAATAGTTAACATTTACATTTAATTAAATGGTGTTTTATAAAAATAGGAAAATATTTTCTCTTTCTTTTCGTTCATCATATTTTTTCATAAATCAATATATTCCTGAACCAATTTTATTTTGTGTTGTTATTTAATTATTTAATTAATTATAACAGGAGGAATTGAAATGAGAAGACTAATTATTAAGTCAGGTTTAATATTAATTTTAAGTTTTATATTTTTATATAATTTTATTTCAATTCAAGCCCAAAGACTTCATGATGTAACTGTGAAAAATACTACTTTTTCACCAGCAGACTTAAACATAAATATTGGTGATACGGTTAGGTGGACAAATATTGAAGGAAGCCATAATGTTAATGGGACTCAAATTACGTTTCCGTCTAATCCCGAATCTTTTGGCAATTCTGTCAGCGAGGGATGGATATTTACTCATGTATTTAATATTTCTGGTAAATATAATTACCAGTGCGATCCTCATGCGGCTTTTGGAATGATGGGATCGATCATTGTTGGAGAGGTAACAAATATTAGAAATATGTCAATTGGGAATGATTTTATAGTTTTTTATCCAAATCCTGCATCTGAGTTTTTTGCTATTAAGATACCTGAACAACTTTTCGAAGATTATCAATTAGATTTAATCGTTTATAATTCCATAGGAAATATGATATTATTTTATCAAAATATAAATAGTAAACAAACATACGACATTAGTCATTTACAGGCAGGAATATACTTCTATCAAATAAAGAATTTAAATTCTATTATTGAAACCGGTAAGATTATTGTTAAAGAAAGTTTTTAATTTCTTTAATTTTCATTTGTCTTTCGATAGAAAATATTTTTTGTTCTTTTTCCAGGTATTCGAAAATAATTTATGCTTTTTTATAGTTGCCTTTTTTAATATAACTAAATATAATGGCCAGGAATTCCCCAAATTGTTCTATTCATCTTAATATATAGTCTTTTTGGTACATTTATAGAATTTTGATTTTGGTACTTTTTCAAATATAACCATAATAACAAATAATTATCTCTATATTTATAATTGAATAATTATTAGATATATAATTAACGATTATGGCAAAGATAATAGAAGAACCGCTTTGGGGTATTGATCTTGGAGGAACAAAAATTGAAGGAATCGTTCTTCGTTCATTGGAAGATCCTGAAATTTTAAGCCGGCTGCGTATTCCAACGGAAAGTAATAAAGGATATAATCATATTATAAATCAGATAAAAAATATAATTCATCAACTTTCCATAGAAACCGGATTGGAACCACGAAAAATAGGTATTGGAACACCGGGTTGTCTTGAACCGCTCACCCAAACCATGAAAAATTGTAATACAACTTGTTTAATTGGAATGCCGTTAAAAAAAGACTTGGAAAAAATTTTAAAAATCCCGGTTGCAATTGCAAACGATGCCAATTGTTTTGCCTTGGCTGAAACAAAATTTGGGATTGTTCGTGAAAAAATTCAAAATCCGGAAGTGGTTTTTGGAATAATAATGGGTACAGGCGTTGGAGGTGGCATTGTTGTTAATGGAAAAATAGTAAACGGGCATCATGGTCTTGGAGGCGAATGGGGGCATAATTATTTGGATGAGTCGGGTGGAAAATGTTATTGCGGAAGAACAGGATGTGTTGAAACAATCATAAGCGGTCCGGCTCTTGAGAAATATTATCAAGAATTATCGGGAAATAAAATATCGTTACAAAAGATTTATCAATTATATAAAAAAAGAAATAACCAACATGCTATTGATACAATCAATAGGTTAATCCATTTTTTTGGTAAGGCAGTAGCTGTAGTAATTAACATAATCGATCCGGATGCTATTGTATTGGGAGGCGGTGTTGGAAATATAGATGTTTTATATTCTAAAGGTGTTAAAGAAATAGAAAAATATATATTTAACAACAGGGTTGATACTTCATTTTTAAAACCTAAGTTGGGCGATAGCGCCGGCGTATTCGGAGCAGCAGGTTTATCTATTGAAATTTAGAATATTTTTAAAATTTAATTTTATACTTTTAAAATGTTTGTTACATTTGTGCTACAAATTTTATAAAAGTAACACGATGGCATTAAAAAGATTTGGTGTTTCATTAGATGAAAAGATATTGAATGAGTTGGATTTATTTGTAAATGAAAATCAGTTCCCAAATCGCTCTCAAGCTATTAGACACTTAATTGAAAAAAATATTGTTGAGAAAAAGTGGCAGTGTAACAATCAAGTTGCAGGCGCTGTTGTGTTGGTTTACGATCATCATAAAAGAGAAATTGATAGTAAAATGAATGAAGTACAGCATGATTACCATCATTTAATTTTAGCTGCTCAACATATTCATTTAAGTCATGACACATGTCTCGAAACTATTTCTGTGAAGGGAAAAGCCAAAGATTTAACCGAATTGGCTGATAAACTTATTACAATTAAAGGTGTTATGCATGGTAAACTGGTTATGACGAGAGCAGAATAATAATGAATAATTAATATTTTTTTAGTAATATAGTAACACGAATTTTAAATTAATAACACAAAAAATGAAAAAAATAAAAATTTTAACTACCACATTAAGTATTACAATATCCATAAATGCATTTGCCCAGGATATAACAAAAGACACCTTGAAACTAAAAGAGGTAGTAGTAACAGGTACAAAAACTAAAAGAGATTTAAAAGAAGT
>JAFGQQ010000381.1 GCA_016935595.1 Bacteroidales bacterium | reverse complement strand
ACACGATCGCAATATTCTGCTTCATCCATATAATGTGTTGTTACAAATACTGTTATTCCGGCTTTTGCTGCTTCATAAATCAAATCCCAAAATTGCCGTCTAGTAATGGGATCAACTCCTCCGGTTGGTTCATCGAGAAACACAATTTTTGGTTTATGAAAAATAGCCACAGAGAAAGCAAGCTTTTGCTTCCAGCCTAATGGAATATCTTTTATTAATTTATTTTTGAATTCATTTAAATTCAACTTGTTTATTAATTCCTCTGTCCTTTCACTTATAACATTGGAAGGAAGTCCGTATATTCCAGCATAAAACCTTATGTTCTCAACAGGATTTAGATCCTCATAAAGTGAAAATACCTGGCTCATATAACCAATATTTTTCTTGATTTTTTCACTTTCAGAATAAACATTATACCCGCCTACATTTATTTCACCGGAAGTTGGCTTTGATAATCCGCATAAAATTCGAATTGCAGTTGTTTTACCTGCCCCGTTTGCACCAAGAAATCCAAAAATCTCACCTTTTTTAACAAAAAAAGTTAAAAAATCATTTGCCACAAAATTCCCGAACTTTTTTACTAAATCTTTAACTTCAATAATATTTTCGTTATTCATTTATTTACCGTTTTTCCATTAAATCCATAAAACAATCTTCTATTGAAGGCATTATATTGGCAATTTGTATTTGTTCATGCCCAAATTTTTCTAAAAATTCAGTAACATCCTTGTCTTTGGCCAATTTATCTTTTAAAACTAAATGAACCTTATGCCCAAATGGAAATGCCGATTTTGTTTTTTCAAATTTCCTTAAATCGATTAATAATTGGTATACATTTTTCCCGGAAACTGAATAAATAACTTTATCAAAATCATGAACAATATTTTCCGGAGTATCAATTTTTAATATTTCACCTTCTTGTATTAAAGCTACCCTGTCGCATTTACTTGCTTCGTCCATATATGGTGTGGAGACGATAATTGTTATTCCTTGATTTTGCAGGTTTTTAAGAATTTCCCAGAATTCACGCCTGGAAACTGCATCAACTCCGGTTGTAGGCTCATCTAAAACAAGTAAATCAGGTTTGTGAATTAAAGCACAGCAAAGAGCAAGTTTTTGTTTCATTCCACCACTTAATTTCCCTGCTCGCCGGGTTTTAAATGGCTCGATTTGCGAATAAATATCTTTAATGATATTGTAATTTTCTTCAATGGTAGTGTTAAAAACAGTAGCAAAAAACGTAAGGTTCTCTTCAACAGTTAAATCGTAATACAATGAAAAACGGCCAGGCATATAACCGATAATTCTCCTGATCTCTTTATATTCTTTAACCACATCTTTTTTATCAATCGTCACTGATCCACTATCAGCTAAAAGCAAAGTAGTGATTATTCTAAACAACGTAGTTTTTCCTGCACCATCGGGACCTATAAAACCGAATATTTCTGCTTTATTTACAAAAAAACTTATTTTATTTAAAGCCTTAGTATCATTATAACTTTTACTTACATTTTTAACAGCTATATAATTATCATTCATCTTTTAGTAATTGTTCATTTTTTACGATTCAATATTCATAATTTTATATTCATTATTCTTTATTCATTAAACATAACCTCTCCCGGCATTCCTATTTTCAAGCTTCCATCATTTTTAACTCTTACTATCACTGCATAAACCAGGTTTACCCTTTCTTTTTTGGTCTGGATTATCTTGGGAGTAAATTCAGCTGAAGAAGAAATCCAGCTTATTGTACCTGATAATTCTCTATTATTTTTAGCATCCTTATCTATTAAAACTTTAACTTCTTGTCCAATTTTAACATAAGGAAGTTGTTCACCACTTATATATACCCGTAATTTCATGTTATCAAGGTCAGCAAGTTTATATAAATTTTTTCCCAAAGTGGCTAATTCCCCAGTTTCAATATATTTTTCAAGTACAGTACCATTTACAGGATTAACAATTATACACCTGTCTAATTGGTCTTGAATCTGTTTTAACTGAACGTACAATAGTTGCTTTTCTTTATTAATTGATAAGAATTGCGTTTCGGTAGTATTAATTTGTTTTTCGGTTAATTCAATCTGATTGGTTAAATCGTCCATTTGTTTAGATGTTGCAGCGCCATCTTGCAACAAATTTTCAACCCGGTTTAATTCTTTTAGTAAATTTTCTTTTTGCTTTTCCTGAACCTCAATTTGTGCCTGTACTCCGCTGTATTTAGCCATTAATAAACCTAACTGGGCAATTATCTGTTCCTTTTTCAAATAAAACTGTGTTGTATCAACTATACCAACAACATCATTTTTATTAAGTTTTTGTCCTTCTTCCAAATTAAAAAATAACAATTTCCCGTTTGCTTCAGAAGAAATAATTACCTCATCGGTCTCAAAATTCCCATATGCATCTGATAAATTATTTTTATTATTACAGCTTAAAGAAATTAGGACTATTGAAGTTATAATCATTAAATTTTTCATGTCTATAAATTTTTAAAAAATTATAATTGTCCGATTAAAGTTAGATAATTAATTTTTGCCTGCATTAATTGAATTTTATGCATTTCAAAATTTATTTTGGCTTCCTTTTCATTATTCAATTCGGCTATATATTCCGAAGAATTAACAATTCCATTTTCAAGATGAGAAGAATATATTTTGGTAATCTTTTCGCGGGCAGAAATAATCTTTTCATCGGTTTCCAATAATGCTTTATACTTATCAATTTCTGATATATTGTTTTCAATTGCCATGTTTAAATTTCTATTAAAATTCTCACGTTTAGTATCAATCATTTGTTTATTGATCTCCATTATCTGGCGTTCACGATTACTTGTATTCCAATCATAAATATTCCACTTTACACCAGCTCCAACAATATAATAAGTATCAAATTCATCTGATAACATATTTAAGCCAGGATTTCCATATCCGGCCTGAGAAAAAGCAAAAGCTTTAGGCAATCGTTTAGTTTTTATTAAATCTTTCGAAGCTTCCAGTTTCTCTTTTTGTAAATCGAATAATTTTAATTCAGGCCTTTGATTCTTCAATGTATCCAATATTTCTATCTCGGGTACATCCAGCACAACTTGTTCATTATAAACCTCTCCGGTTAGTTCACCAAGATTTTTTAATAAAGCATTTTTGGTCAAATCCAGTTCAAGTAGCTGTTGTTCAATTTTTAATAATTCTGCATTTAAACCATCTAAATTTGAAGATAAAATTATTCCATTTTTAACGCCAGACTCAACCACTTTTTGTTTTTCAATTAATACATTACGAATTAATTGCATTAGCGCTATATTCTTTTGAATAATTAATGAAGAGAAATATATATTATTTACATGGTTTATTACTTGATATAATTCAACCTTAATTTGTTGCAGATTAGAAGACAAAGATGCAATTTCAACTGTTTTGTTCCTTTTTATAGCTCCTCCATCATATATAACCTGACTTACATCCAGGGTCATTTTGTATTGATCTTTTGGCGCTGAAGGAATTTCAATTGAGGGAATTTCCTGTACAGGAACCTGTCCGGGATGTAGATAAGAAATTAGGTTGAATAAATTTGTAATTCCAGAAAAATCCATATCAATGTTCACAACATCCGACTGGTAAGTTGCCTGTGCATTTAAATCGAGTGTTGGGAACCAACCTGAATTAATATTTTTTAATTTTAACTGATAAATTTCGTTTAAAAATTCTTTATCCCGACTTAAAGGGTGATTTTGAATTGCCTTTTCATAACAATAAAATATTGAGATCGTATCTGCTGCATTTATATTAAATGCTAAAACTCCTAATAAAGAAAATAAAGCAATTATTTTCATTGTTCTATTTTTTTATTGAATTAATGATTAGTTCGGGAATTTCTTCCAATCTTGTTTTTAACATTTGATCGTATTGTTTTTTGTCATTATTGTAAATAATCCTCTGAAGCAGGGGTCTTCCCGCTATAGGGAAAATAATTAAAGAAAGCATATTAATAATTATTTGTCTGGGATCTATCGGTTTAATTCTCCCCTTTTTAATTTCAATATTTACCATCTCAAAAAATTCAGCAGGTTTAATTCCATGTGACAGGATTATATCAACAAGAGATTTAGGATTTCGGTTAATTTCATGAAGTATAAATAATGGTAAAAACTGATTTTTCAAAAGTACATTTCCATATTGATTTACAAACATTCTGATTTTGTCTAAGAAATCATCATTTGACTGTAATATTTTTTCTATGTTTGGAATAAACTTCGAAATCACCAACCGAAAAACCGACATAAACAATTTCTCTTTCGAACGGTAATAATAATGCAATAAAGCCTTGTTAATACCAGCCCTGTTAGCAATTTCCTGCATGCGTGCCCCTGCCATCCCCTTTACAATAAATTCATCTCTTGCTGCACTAAGTATTTTACTTTCAGTATTTTGATCTTTTTCTTTCATGTTTTTTTAAATTTATCCATTTGGTTTATACGAATGATTAAACTATATGGTTTAACTAAATGGTTAAAAATTATACAAAAAAAATTAATTCATAAAAACAATAAAAAATGCAGGGTATAATCAATAAAACCCTGCATTACAATGTCTTAATTCTTTACTATTCTTCAGTAGCTTCCATTTCTTCTTCAACAGCTGCTGTGTCAGCTTCCATTGCTGCACTATCGGCTTCTTCAACAGCCTCTTCAACAACTTCTTCTGGCTCTTCTGTAGTTTTTTGAGAAGTACCTTGACAATTATAAAAAGCTACAAAGCATACAAGGGCAAAAGCGATAAGAAGTAAATTTAATTTTTTCATCTTTTAGGTTTTATTTGATTAATGACTGATAGAGCAAATATATAAAATTATTTAAAAAATCAAACGAAATATGCAATATTTCTTTAAAAAACTCAATTTCATTACATATATTTATTTGCATATTGTTATCCCAAACCTTAACCATCTGCCCGGTTGTAGCTCATTTCCAAGTTCATAGTATTTTGAATTTAATAAATTTGAACCCTCAAAATAAAAAGTCAAAAATTTATAATAAAAATTCAATCTCACATCAACTAACCAAAAAGGATTATATGGTTTCTGCTCAAATAAATTTGTTTTTTTATTTAATAATGTAATAGTCCCTTCACGTTTTTGATAAGTTGCCTTCCACAAAACCGAAAAATATTCTTTAAATAGTTTGTGATTGATAAATAAATTAAAATTATGTTTTAAATTATCCAGAGCA
This sequence comes from Bacteroidales bacterium, assembly GCA_016935595.1. The sequence continues at coordinate 8,988 of JAFGQQ010000381.1, read as the reverse complement.
TATTTTGAAATATAGTCAACAGAGGGTTTATTCATATCAAGATAAGAATAATTTAAACCAATATTATTTATAAAAAAATCACTTCCAAAATATTTATGTAAATTACAATTAACTGATAATTCAAAACCATATGTAATCAATTCAGAAATATTCTTAGCAAACCATATTGTATCTAGTTCTGTAATAATTTTATGGTTTATTTTCCAATTACTATCAACTACTGTTTGAACCCAATCAATGGTATTTTTTGCTTTCCTGATAAAAACAGCGCCTTGAAGCTTAATTCCTTCATTAATAAATTTAGCTCCCATTTCACCTACTAAGGCTTCTTCAGGTAATAAATCTCTATTTCCAAATGTATTAGCTGTTGAATAAAGCAAATCGGTAAAAGTGGGCACTCGTAAAGTTTTATTCACTGAACTAAATAATTTTAAATTATGATTAATATAATATGAAATATCAATTCCAGGATAAAATTTAAACTTCTCATCAATATCATTATAATAGTTTATCATAAATCCCGATGAAATACTTATTTTTTTAATATTAAAATTATGTTCAAGAAATACACCTGAATTTAATCTGGAGTATGATTTATTATAAAAAACGCTGTCATAACCATAAACAGTTACCAGTTTATTTAAATCATCACCCATACTGTTACTTTTAAGAGAATAACTCTTTAAATCAAATCCAATAGAACTTTTACCAAGTTGTGTGTTAAAGGCAATGTTAATATTTGCTCCCAATGTGTTAGTTAAATGATGATTATGATATTCCCACGGTTTACTATTTGTATTTCCTTTTAATGTAAAATGGTCTTTATGTTTTCTCCAATATAAATTGGAATTTGTTTTTATTGATTTATTTGTACTTAAATTTAAATTAATAAAACCTGGTCGTATTGATTCTGTTTCATCATCATATTCAGGTAAATAATTTGCACCAAAGTCTTTAAATGCAAATCCTGATTGTAATTGAATAATTCCAAGTTTAGTATTAGTTATAGTTTTATAGTAAGTATTAAAAATATTAAAGTGTGTATTTGAGGTATAACCTTTTGAGCTTGTATTCGATATGTCAAGATGATTGTATACATTCCTGATTTTTAAATTTCCGGTGGTAGCAAACCTTTGATATAAATGCTGTCCGGCAGAAAGTCCAACCTTTATTGAATTGCCATGTTCTTTAGTTGTAATGATATTTATTACTCCGTTAAAAGCATTAGCGCCATAAACACGTGCAGCTGCACCATTCAATATTTCAATTTTTTCAACGCTTTCAATATTTATTGGCAAATTTAAATGATAATGCCCAGTTTGAGGATCAATGATGTTTACTCCATCAACAAGGATTAAAACCTGATCGAATGTTCCGCCCCTGATATAAACATCGGTTTGAACTCCAAACGCACCGCGTTGTCTAATATCAACATTAAGGGCATAATCGAGTAAATCTTGAATACTTTGTACAGGAGCCTGCTCAATTTCATCTTTTGATATTACTGTAATAATCCTTGCTACTTCGGAATAAACAGTGGGCGATAGGCTCCCTGTTATTACCACTTCCTCCAGATCATATTCTTTTTCGCGATAGATAGTATCAATAATTTCCTGAGATTTAGACTTTACAGGGTAAATTAAAATGCTATAAGCCAAACATAAGGCACATATTTTTATAATCCGTTTTAAACTTAAAAAAACAGCATGTTTTTTCCTTTTCCAATTTTTAAAATATATAATGCTTTTATTTTTATCAATAAATATGTGGCTTTTCATAATGCAATGGAATCATATTAATAATTCACCGGGTAAAAGTAAGCATTTTCTATATATCTCTTTAATTATTATATTTATATAATTCAAATAATATTTAATTGAATGCAGCATATTTTTTTTTCTTTCGTCTTTTAACCGAAAATAACTTTTAATGAAATACCAAAATATACATCAAGAAATTATTGATCAATGTATTGAAGGGAACACAAAAGCTCAGTTCGAAATTTATAAAATATATTATAAAGCAATGTATAATATAACATTACGAATAATACAGGACAAAATGGAAGCAGAAGATATTATGCAAGAAGCTTTTTTATCAGCTTTTAAAAAAATCAATACATATCAGGGGGATGTAAGCTTTGGCGCCTGGTTAAAAAAAATAGTAATTAACAAATCGCTTGATTCATTAAAAAGAAAAAAAGTTGAATTGATCGAAATCAATAATCAAACAATGAATTTACCAGAAAATAATGAAGAAATCGATTTTGAAAAAACTAACATTAAAATTAATCAAATAAAAGAATGCATAAACCAATTGCCTTATGGCTATAGAATAGTATTATCACTGTATTTACTTGAAGGATATGATCATGAAGAAATCGGAGAAATTCTGAATATTTCCAGTTCAACCTCAAGGTCGCAATTTACCAGGGCAAGAAAAAAACTGATTGAACAATTAAAATTAAATTCATTTTCACACTATGAAAAAAATTGACGATATAATAAAAGAAAATAAAGACCTATTTAATTCAGAAGAACCAAATCATGGTCATTTCGAAAGGTTCTTCAAAAAACTTGAAAAACAAAATAAAAACCATCTTATATATAGCCTTTATAAATACTTAAAGGTTGCTGCAGTAATTATTCTGGTTATCCTTTCTTCATTATATATATATGAAAACTTAATTTCAACAAAAAATAAGATAATTACTTTGAGCGATATTTCACCAGAATATCGTGAAGCTGAAAATTATTTTATTACTGTCGTTAATTCAAAATATGAACAAATAAAATCCTTCAATTTTGAAGACGATAAACAAAAGGAAATTTTACTAAAGGAATTAGATGAAATGGACTCTTTATATGATTCATTGCAAAACGATCTACAAACAACTCCAAATGATGAAAGAATTATTAATGCAATGATTAATTATTATCAATTTAAAATAGAAATATTAAATAATATAATAGAACAATTACAAAATTTTAATAATTATAAAACTGAAAAAGATGAAAGCACTGAAATTTAGCATAGGAATAATTTGTATTCTTGGTTTATTTTCAATTGAAATATTTGCCGAAAACAGGTTATCGAAAGAAATAAACCGGGAATTTGATGTGAATGAAGCTACTTCATTTATTATTAAAAATAAATATGGGAATATAGATATTTATAACTGGGAAGATGATAGAATGCAGATAGATGTAAATATCTGGGTAGAACACAAAAATGAAGATAAAGCGCAAAAGCTTTTAGATTATATTACTGTTAATATTAATAAAGAAGGTGATATTATTGAAGCTTATACTGAAATAGATGAGGGTTTTAACAGGGCATCGTCTTCTATTTTCGAACAAAGCAAATTCTCGATTGATTATACCATAAAAATACCCGATTATATAAAATTAGACCTTGAAAATAAATATGGAAATACTTTTATAAATAAAATTACAGGATTATCAACCATTAATATAAAATACGGGAATTTAACCATAAATGAAATAATAAGGGACAATGACCAACCAATGGATTTTATCTCCTTAGGATATTCAAATGGAACTATAGAAAAATGCGAGTGGTTAAAATGCGAAATAAAATATTCAAATTTAAAAATTGAAGAAGGCAAAGCTTTAATTTTATACAGTCGTTATTCAAAAGCTAAAATAGGTGAAACCAGTTCAATTGTTACAGATTCAAAATACGATTCATATGATATTGGTAAGTTAAAAAACCTGGTCATAGAATCTGAATACGGGAACTTTAAAATACAAAATCTTTCAGGAAAACTTGAATCTGATTCTAAATATACACATGTTAAAATAGATTATATTCCGGAAAATTTTGAAAACATTAATATTGATAATAAAAATGGCAGTATTAAAATTGGGATTGACGACAATGCCTCATATATAATTGACGGAGAAGCTGATTATTGCGATATTGAATATCCCAGAACAGCTAATGTAAACAGGATTGTTGATAACAATAATATGATAATAAATGGGTTAATAGGTAAAAACAAACAGACCAGTTCAAAAATATACATCAGGTCAAAATATGGTCATGTAAGTCTTATTGATTAAGAGACTTTTACATTAATAGTATAAATGGCTGTTGAAAATTTCAACAGCCATTTTTATTTAATCTCCAGATAAATTAATTTGAAAATAAAAGTTAAATTATTATAATTACGATTTATTATAAATATCAATGACATTTTAGGTTATGCCTTTATTTAAACGAGGTTCCTTTTATAACAACATAAAGTCTTGGATTAATAGTAATTCAGAGTCCAATATTGATACCATCAATTTTAAATATATTTTCGATACCTTACCCGAAGCCATTGCTATAACCGATCAAAAAGGGAATATTAAAAAAGTAAATCGTGAATTTGAAAAATTATTCAATTTTAATAGCAGGGAAGTTATTGGTAAAAATATCGATACTTTAATAACTAAAGGGCAATATACCGAAGAAGCAAAAACAATGACTGAAAGTATTATTAGAGGCGAGAAAGTTAACCAGGAATCAATCAGGTTCTCAAAAGAAGGGAAACCTATCCCGGTTTCAATCATAGGTTCTCCAATATTAACAGAACAGGACAATAGACTAATTTTTGTGATTTATAGAAACATATCTGAATTATTGAAAGTTGAAAAAGAATTAATGGTTAGTGAAGAACTGTTCAGATTAATATTTGAAAACTCTCCTTTAACTATTATTCAATATAATGAACAAGGAATAATTACTGCATGCAATAAAAATGAAGCATTATTATTGGGAATTGACGAAAATAATATAATTGGATTTAATTTATGTAACACTCAAGATACCATTGTTAATGAATTAGTTTACGATTCTTTAAAAGGTAAAAATGGTCATTTCGAAGGAAAATTAAAATATAACAAAAACAAGGCTAATTCATTTATAAAAATCGATACAGCGCCCATAAACTCAAAAACGGGAGAAATTCTTGGCGGAATAGCAATGGTTGAAAATATAACTAAAAGGAAAGAAGCCGAAATAAAACTTAAAATAGCAAAAGAAAGAGCAGAAGAAGCTGATCGTTTAAAAACTTCATTTTTGGCAAATATGAGTCATGAAATCCGAACCCCAATGAATGCAATTATTGGTTTTTCAGATTTATTGGCCGATCCTGAAATAACACAAGAAGAGAAAGAAGAATTTATAACTATTGTAAAAAATAATGGCAAGCATTTATTAAATATTATTGACGATATTATTGACATTGCAAAAATTGAAGCAGGACAATTGAATATTTGCCTCACCCAATGTCCAATTAATGATTTGTTATATGAATTATACACCTCTTTTAGCAGACAAATAAAATTGCGAAAAAAACTTCAGGTTGAATTATTATTAACAACAGGAAAATTTCAAAATATTACTATTCTCTCCGATCCATTCAGATTAAGACAAATTTTCACAAATTTATTAAACAATGCTCTTAAATTCACTGAAAAAGGAACTATCACTTTCGGTTTTACAATTGAAATGAATAAAATACAATTCTTTGTGAAAGATACCGGCATTGGAATAGGAAAAGACAAATTAAATGAAATATTTGATATGTTCCGACAGGAAGATACTTCGAATACCAGAAAGTATGGTGGTACCGGCTTAGGATTAACCATTTCGAAAAACCTGGTAGAATTGCTAGGAGGTAATATGTGGGTTGAATCGGAAAAAGGTGAAGGATCGGCATTTTACTTTTCTTTACCCTATCAAAAAATATCAAGCAGTAAACCTGTTCAATCTGTTCAAAATCAAGATACTATTAACTATAATTGGGAGAATAAAGTAATTCTTATTGTTGAAGATGATCCGGTAAATTATAAGTTTTTAGAAAAAGTGCTTCGTAAAACAAAGGCTAAAGTATTATGGGCCGAGAATGGAAAACCGGCAATAGAAATTTGTAAATCGAATCAACCTGTCGATTTAATTTTAATGGATATAGAAATGCCTGAAGTTAACGGACACGAAGCAACCAAACAAATAAAAATGCTAAATAAAAACATCCCAATAATTGCCCAAACTGCATTTGCCATGTCGCCTGAACGCGATAAAAGCTTAAAAGCAGGATGTGACGATTTCATTTCCAAACCAATTAAAATACCTCAATTAATTAATAAAATACATAAATACCTTAACTAAGATCAATCATATATTGTTTTTAACCATAAATAATTCATAAAATATAATTATTTAATACATTTTATTAATGGAAAATTAAATTTTAGGATTTATATTAGCCAAAGAATTTATATTGCAGGATGGTTACATTTGATTTAATTTTTGTATTTATTGTTATCATATTTATACTGGTAGCGCTATATTTTGAATTGTTAGGTGCTTCATTTGTTTTTATGATAGCTATTGTTGCGTTAGGAATATTTGGTATTTTAACTCCATCTGAAATTCTTAGCGGTTTTGCAAATGAACAAATCGCCGTAATTATTCTGCTGCTATTGCTCGGTGAAATAATAAGAAAAACAACTATAATTGAGGGGATATTCGACAGGATTTTTCTTTCTGTGAAAACTTACAGAGGATTTATGGCGCGTATGTCGATAATAATTTCAGGATTTTCAGCTTTTCTCAACAACACTCCTTTGGTTGCAATAATGATGCCTTATGTAAATTCATGGTGTAAAAAAAACGATGTTTCACCATCAAAACTATTAATTCCTCTTTCATATGCGGCTATTTTGGGGGGATGTATGACACTAATAGGAACTTCTACCAATTTAATTGTTAACGGATTAGTGGTTGACCAGAAAATAATTCCCGGATTAAAATCACTTGATATATTCGATTTTATTTACGTAGGTTTACCAATGGCTATAATTGGCGTAATATATATGTATTATATCGGAGATAAACTGTTGCCTGAAAAAAGTCCTGCAATTTCTGATTTTACAGCAAATACAAGAAAGTATCTTGTTGAAGCCCAGATAAGACCTAACTCAAAATTAATAGGAAAAACTATTGAAGAAGCAGGTTTAAGAAATTTAAAAGGATTATTCTTGGTTGAAGTAATTCGTAAATCGTATAAAATAACCGCCGTATCTCCCAATGTTGTTTTAAACGAAGAAGATATATTAATATTTGCCGGCGAAACCGGAACGATTGCAGACCTAATTAAATCAGATATTGGCCTTACATTACCTTCAGTTGGTATGTTGGTTAGAAAGAAAAAAACCGAAGTTGTTGAAGTTGTTATCTCTCATAAGTCGGTATTAATCAATAAGACTGTAAAAGACTTTAATTTCAGGGCAAAATACGATGCTACTTTAATTGCAGTTCACCGGAATGGTGAAAGAATAACTGGTAAAATAGGTGAAATAATTCTTAAAGCTGGCGACGTATTATTACTTTATACAGGCGACCAGTTTATGAATTTAAGTCAAAACAGTCAGGATTTTTACTTTATTTCATCAATAAAAAAAATAGAAAAACTCGAAACTTATAAAATAGTAACCCTTTTAGGTGGAACAGTATTAGCCATTTTACTTGCATCATTTAAAATTATGTCGTTGTTTATGGGATTACTAATTCTTATATTAATCTCGCTTGCATTTAAAATTACCAGTCCAAAAGAAATTCCAAAAAATATAGATTATGATTTAGCGCTCATAATAGCAATGTCTTTAGCATTAGGGACTGCTATGATTAAAACAGGGGCTGCCGAATTAATTGCTGACTTGTTAATTAATATATTTGTCCCGTTAGGCCCTGTAGGAATTTTATTTGGAATATATTTAATTACTGCAATACTGGCCGCATACATTACAAATAAAGCTTCTGTTGCAATTATTTTCCCTATCTCTTTGACCATAGCAGTAACTTTAAATTTAAATCCCTTACCATTTATCTTTATTGTTTCTTTTGCAGCAGCAGCAAATTTCATGACACCAATAGGATATCAAACCAATCTGATGGTATATGGACCCGGCGGATATTCATTCAAAGATTTTTTTAAAATCGGATTTCCTTTAACCATAATTTATATGGTTGTTACTGTTACAATCTTAAGTTTGATTTATTTCTAAACTATGATAGAAAAATTTAATGAGTTATTATCATTAGCTATTAAATCCACTATAATTGCCGGTAAAAAAATTTTAAAAATCTACAACAGTAATAACTTTAAAATTGAGTTAAAAAACAATTTATCTCCAATCACCATTGCAGATAAAGAGTCTAACAAAATAATATACGATTTTTTAAGAAAAACAGATATTCCAATTTTAAGTGAAGAAGGCAAAGACATACCATATAAAGAAAGAAAAAACTGGGATTCTTTTTGGTTAGTCGATCCGTTAGATGGCACAAAAGAATTCATTAACCGAAACGGTGAATTTACTGTAAACATAGCCTTAATAAATAATAACTCTCCGTTACTTGGAGTAATCTATGCACCTGTGTTAGATTTATTATATTACGGAGCCCCTTCAATTAATTCAAATAAAATTGCAAATGCTTCAAAATTAATTAATGATAAAGCAAAAGTCAAAAATATTTTAAGCTTTAGCACAAAAATATCTAATGAATCTACAATAAAAAATACTATTAGAGTAATTGCCAGCAGATCTCATTTTTCAAAAGAAACAGAAAATTATATTAATACAATAAAACATAAATTTGAAAAGATAAATTATAAAACTATAGGAAGTTCATTAAAATTTTGTTTAATTGCCGAAGGAGAATGTGATATATATCCTCGTTTTGGACCAACAATGGAATGGGATACAGGAGCTGGTCATGCTATTGCCCAATATGCAAACTGTATAATTACACTAACTGACCAAAAATCGCCTATGATATATAATAAAAAAAATTTGTTGAATCCTTATTTTATAGTTATATCAAAAAAAATTATAAACATGTTATAACAATCAATAACATTTATATTAATTTTAAAATTATTAAATTTGAAAAAAGTAAATTTATAATATAATT
>JAFGQQ010000380.1 GCA_016935595.1 Bacteroidales bacterium | reverse complement strand
TTTTCCTTTCGTGGTATATTTCTTTATCACTTCCTCTCGAAAAGTATATCCTTTCAAATGAACAAGCTTTTCGTCCTTTAGGTTCTCTTACCTGATCAATAGTAATTTTAGCGTTTTGCTTAATTATAATGGCATGACCGGGTGGTAATTCATTCACTTTTTCATATTCAACATTAAAAACAGTTTGAATAACCGGCCTTTCCGATGCAATAACTGCAACCTCCTCGTCAAAATAATAATATGCCGGGCGAATGCCCCATGGATCGCGAACTACAAAAGCATCGCCATGCCCAATTAGTCCGGCAATTACATAACCGCCATCCCATCTTTTACTTGACTCTTTTAATACATTTACAAGGTTTAAATTCTGTGCAATTAAAGTTGAAATATCTTTATTAGGATGATTTTCTTTTTTATAAATATCGAAAAGCCGTTGATTTTCATCATCTAAAAAATGCCCTACATTCTCCAGTATAGTAACTGTATCATTAAAATCCTTTGGGTGCTGTCCTAATTCGATGAGTACCTGGAATAATTCACTTACATTCGTTAAATTGAAATTTCCTGCCAATACCAGATTCCTTGATTTCCAATTATTCTGCCTCATTACCGGATGAACTGACTTTAATTTATTTTTCCCGTAAGTACCGTATCTTAAATGCCCTAAATATAACTCGGCAGCAAATGGCAAATTCTCCTTCGCCCAAACCGGATCGTTTAACAGATTCGTTTTATTTTTTTCTATTTTTTTAAATCCTGAATTTATTTTATCAAATACATTGTCTATTGCCGAAGAATCGTTTGCCCTGCTTCTGTCTATATATTTCGATCCGGGAGGAAGATCTAATTTTATGCTCACAACACCTGCTCCATCCTGACCCCGGTTATGCTGTTTTTCCATAATGAGGTATAATTTTTGAATCCCGTAACGCCAGGTGCCGTATTTTATCTGGTAATATTCTAAGGGCTTAAGTAAACGAATCAGTGCAACACCACATTCATGCTTTATTATATCACTCATTTTTAATTTGCACAATTAAGTAAAAAATATAGTTCAAAAATACAATTTCTTTTTTTCCTAATTTAAAGAATAAAATGGATTGTTTTATGTTATAGAATATCCTTGAATATCTTTTTATAAAAAAATTATCAGTAAAATTTCAGATCAAAGCTTACTGATCTATTCTTGGGTAATTTATTTGATCGTTAACTATAAAAGCTTTTGGATATCTTCTTCTAATAATTTTATAAAATTTCAAAGCTTCGGCTTTTGTCCTGAAATCGCCAACGTAAACTTTAAAATTCGGGGTTTGATATTCAAGGTAACTGGGAATTTCAGGAAAGTAAACATTAAATGTATCTCTCAAAGCCATGGCTTGTTGTCTGGCATTCAATCCCGATTCAAAATATAAATTAATCCTGTAGCCTGGAATTCCGGTTTGCTTCTTATTTTGTTCAATGTGTTGCAGAACTAAATCTTCTATCCTGATATCTTGATAAATATTTATTAATCCACAACTATCATTTTCTTCATATAGAATATCAAAAATTTGCTTTTCCTGCTTTTCCTGTTTTTCTATAGCTTCTTCTTCAGTAATTTCCTGAGAATATAAAAATTGTAAGAGGCAAAATAATAATATACTCAAAGAATATATTTTAATCATCTTTTTTAAGAAGATTCATTAAACGTACAGTCATAACCGGAATTGGTGAATGATTTACCATTTGTTGAGCATAAGAGCCAGCCCAAAGATTACGAGGATTTTCGGTTTGAGTTGTTATGATTGATATTAATTCCGCATTAATTTTTTTTGCATATTCAATGGTTGTGTCAGTTATGTTCTCAGCAGCAACAGTTTCAAGCGAACATTTAATACCCCTCTCAGTTAAATATTCATGGGTTTGCTGAGCATATGTTTCAATCTTTGAAATGACTTCTTCACGTTCTGTTTCATGAATAGCAATCACATATGTCTCGGCACCAAGGTTTAAAGCAAGATCAGCAACTACAGGCACTTTTTGTCTTGAAAAAACTGTTACATCAATCGGGACAACAATTTTTCTTATGCTTTTCCTGGTGTATCCGAAACGGATAGTTAAAACCGGACAAGTTGCCCTTGTTACTACCCTGAAAGCATTACTCCCAATCCAATATTCCTCAAAACCCGAAACACCATGGGTGCCCATAATAATCATTTTTGCATCGTCATACTTTGCCTGGTTTATTATTTCCCTGTATATATGACCTTCACGGATTTTATAATCCATGGTACAGTTTGTACATTTATCTTTATATTCATTTATTAAAATCTCAAAATAATCTTTAGCAGTATTAAGTTTTATGGCAGAAAAATCCTCTAAAAATGTCGGATGAAAATTTTCTTCTTTTTTTACATAAATCAACCTGATATTTGCTTTCATTTTTTGAGCGATTATTAAAGCATAATCAAGTGCATTTATTGAATCTTTTGAGAAATCGATGGGAACTAAAATGTGGTCCATTTGATTAAATTTTGTGTTTATTCAAAAATAAGGAATTATTATTAAAAAAGATTATTCTTATATCCAGAAAAGTCAACTTCCTGTTTTTCGTCTATTTCAATAGTTTTATTAATTCCCATTAACTTGGCTTTTATATCACCATTCAAATATAAATTGCCTTTATCATCATTTAAAACTTTAAGTGCATTAAATGCTCCAAACAAACCAGCAATTTTTAATTTCAATTTTATATCATAAACCTCATTCGATTTTTTGCTAATCTTAATTTTTTCAATATTCGACACTTGTCCAATATATGTATCATTAATTTCAACCCTCATGTCAACATCAGTAATTTTAATATTTAATTTGGAAACATTTTCGATCGGTACTTTAAATTCGAGATATACCGTTTGACCTGCTATTCCATTAACCTTAACTTCCTGAATTTCGCCTATATTAATCTTATCGAATGATTTACATCCTGAAAAGAATGAAGTAAATATTATAAAAGACATTACTTTTAAAAGTAATCCATAAGTTAAATACTCCTTATAATCCAAATCTTTAATTTTTTCAATTAACTTATTCATTCATCCATTTTTTAAATTCAACAACATTTGCCCTGCTAATAATAATATCTTTATCGATTAACGGGTTTACTTCTATTTTTAGTTTGTAATTAAAATAATTATGCACTTTTTTAATTGAATTTATTGATAATATAAATTGTCTGTTAACTCTTTGAAATAGTTTGGGATCGAGCATTTCTTGCAATGTATCCAATGAATAATTAATAAAGTATTTTTTCTCATCAAAAGTAACAATAAAATTAACTTTATCTTCTGCATAAAAATAAGCTATTTCATTGGTGGAAACAGGAATTAAAGTATCGCCCTTATTGATTAAAAACCTATTTTTATATGTTTTATCTTCGTTTTTAATAGATGACAATAAATTATAAACCTTATTTTGTAAATCCGATTCGGAAAAATATTCTTTTATTTTTTTGTATTTATCAATACTCTTTTTTAATCCTTCAATTTTTATCGGTTTCAATAAATAATCAATACTATTCAATTCAAATGCTTTAATTGCATATTCATCATAAGCTGTTGTAAAAATAACCGGACTTTGAACTTTTATATGTTCGAATATTTCAAAACTCCGGCCATCTGCCAATTGTATATCAAGGAAAAGTAAATCAGGCGGTGGATTATTCTGAAGCCAGTTAATAGTGGATTCAACGCTATCAATAATTGACAGGATTTCGATTTTTGGATCAACATCTTTGATCAATTTCTGTAATCTCTCTGCCGCAAGTTCTTCATCTTCAACAATTAAAGCCTTAATCATATATCTACAATAACTAATGGTAATGCAACCGCAAATTTATTAGAAGTTTCTTTAATTTCAACATCTTTTGGCGTTAAAAATTTATAGCGTTCTGAAATGTTTGTTAATCCAAGCTTTGTTGAAGGGGTGTCGGATTTTTTTTGCAAATTATTTTCAACAACAATAAAATTATTAGTTTTTGTAAAAATTTTTATGGTTAATGGTTTATCCTTTGATATAATATTATGCTTTATTGCATTTTCGATAAGCATTTGTATGGCAAGCGGAATAATTGAAAAATGAAAATATTTTTCTGACACCTCGAAATTTACAATCAGGTTTTTCCCAAATCGAGATTGCTGAAGGTAACTGTACTTTTTTGCAATATCTAATTCTTCCCTTAATAACACCACTTCTTTTTCCCTGCTTTTTAGAACATAACGCATAAAATCGGACAAATTTTGCACATATTCAGATGCTTTTGAATTTTCTTCAATATAAGTCATCAAGGTATTTAAACTATTAAATAAGAAATGTGGATTTATTTGTGTTTTTAAGGTTTCGTATTTCGCTTCCAAATTAGATTTCTCAAGTTTGATTGATTTTGCAAAATGCTCCTTCCATTGTCTGTAAAAAAAGTACGCTTCGAAAATTGCTGTAACAAGAAAAGTAATAAAAACCGCTTCCAAAATACTATTCATAAAAGAGCCCTGAACTATATCAGGGGAAATAAATGTTTTTATAAATCCATATATTGCGACCATTACAATGGTTGGCCATATTGTTAGAGAAATAATTAAAATAATTAAATGTTTTTTAGGTTTATTTTCCCACGGATATTTTTTCCATAAAACATTTACAATAGTTGAGGCGCCAATCCAAACAAAAATAGTAACAAATACAGTTGATAAACCATCTACAATCCGATCAAATGATGTATAATCCCTGGTTTTGTTTAAATCAGTAATAATTACTAAACCTGAAATTATAATCACACCTACAATAAAAAGCTTTAAAGCAGCTTTTTTTAATTTTTCGTCCATGATTATATATTTAAAAATATGTTTTGTTTATGTATTCTTTATATCCGCTATATTTCTTTATTAATATTTTCTCTTCCAAATGTCTCCAATAAAGCACATTTCCAATAAATATTATTGAAATTAATAAAGTTACCATAGCGTTTTGAAAAACAGAATATCCTATAATCCATAAAATAAAACCTAAATACATTGGATGCCTTATTTTTGAATATATTCCTTTTTGAATTAGTTCTCCTTCATAATTTTCCAGTGCTTTAATTGTAAATAAAGCAATAAAAAATATACAAAGTCCGGCAATAAAAACAGATAATCCAAAATATCTTAGCAAGTCTGGTAAATTAATTTTATATATATCTACTTCACACATATTAAACCACGAAGCCCATAAAACAAACATATTTAATAAAATCAAGAAAAAACCAAGTTTTCCTGGTTTAAACTCTTTATTTACTTTTTTTATCTCGTAAATTGTCCTGATAATATGAGCTAAAACACATAATGCAAGACAAATAAAAAATAAATATTTTTCCATTTCTGAAAATTTAAAACCTAACAGGTTTTTGAAACCTGTTAGGTTTATTATTAATAATTAAAATTGAATTCTCCATAAAACCATTGGATAAAATCCTTGCTGAGGAGTAACTAATATTTTATTTCTTTCAGGATCATACTCTTCAGAGAATACACATTCATAAAATAAACCTGAAATATTTTGCAAATCCAATGCCCACTCCTGATTATAACGCTCTTTATTTACTTTATACCCTATCCTTAAATCAAAGCGTATATAATCATTATATTTAACTTTGTATGCTTTGTCATAATCTAAATAATCCTCAATATCATCAGAAGTAATTTTCATGTTCTCCGGGATATCTTCTCCAAGAGCAATTAAATCATGTAATTCTTGTGTATAAGGAACATATCGTTTTCCACCTGCCCATACTAATTTTACATCATAGGTCATTCTATTATTTTTCTTGCCCACTTTCTTTTCATAGCCGCCTAATAAATTAACTATATAATTTCCATTAAAGGCTGTATTCCTTAGAACATTATCATATCCTCTATATTTTGAATCGAATATTGACCCTGTTAATAAGAAATAATATCCTTTACTTAAAAACTTCTCAAAGGTAAGTTCAACTCCATAATTATAACCAGTTCCCTCATTAATCATACTATCCGGAGACCATATTCCGAAAAAATCACCCTGGTTAATCATTGAAAAGGTAGGTTCGTTTTTAGAAATAGGAATATTATATAAATCCTGGTAATATGCCTCGGCCTTTAATCTTAAATCTTTATTTATTAAATAATTATAGCCTATTACATAATGATCACTTTTCGTGAAACCTAAATTTTTATTTGATAAATCATAATCGTCATTTATGTCATTTTGAGCTAATGAAAAATAAGTTTGTCGTGGCTGAATCATACTATGTTTTCCATATCCGATATTTATACTTTGATTGGATTTAAACTGCCAGTTTAATCCTAACCTGGGTTCAATCACGTAATTTTCAGTATATTTAAAATATTGAGAATATAATCCTGTATACAAAGTAATTTCATCTGAAAATTTATGCTGCCATTGTCCAAACAATCTTACTAAAGGGAGTTTGCCTTCTCCTTCAGTTAGTATTCTATATTTATTATCTTCATCAATAAACACGCTGTCATCATATGATCCCATAAAATAATCATATATAATTCCAATATTATAATTGTTTGATGCATTTATTTTTGATTTTAAAGTCGATGAAAAAGATATTTTTCCATCAAAATACTTCGAACGGTAAAAATCTACTATACTATCTTTTACTGTTGAATTATCTTTTACATAATACACTTTATCAAATTCAGTAGAGTTCGTTGTTCCATAAACTGATACAGTTGATTTTATTCTTGTTTTTTCATTTAAAAATATTAGATGTGAAAGTCCAATCACACCCATATCAGCAATATAATAAGTGTTTGAAAATGAAGTATTATAAGCATTGCCTTCTTCATCAGTTGTGTCAGCCAGAAGCTTAATATTGCTTTTTCCCCCTAATCCAAACAAAGAAATCCTACCCACTTTAGTTTTTGGAAAATCAAATTTAAAAGAAAGGTCTTGATAGAAAGGTACTGCAGAACCCGTTTCAGTACCAAAACCAAGGTAATGCATAAAAGCTAATACTGAATATCTGTAATTTATTAAATAAGACGATTTCTTTTCTCTATTAATTGGGCCTTCGGCGCCAAGTTCAACTCCACCAAATCCGGCTTGCCCGACATATTCTCTCTTTTCATTATTGCCAGTTCTCATGTTTAAATCAAACACACCTGAATAAGCATTTCCGAATTCAGCAGGGAAAGCCCCGGTTAAAAAATCGGAATTAGTTAATAAATTATTATTAATCATACTTACAGGTCCGCCAGTTGTGCCAACAGCATTAAAATGATTAGGATTAGGAATTTCTATGCCATCTAAACGCCAAAGAACGCCCATGGGTGAATTCCCCCGGATAATAATATCATTTCTTGAGTCATTTTGGGTCATAACACCTGCATAGTTAGCAACCATTCGCGCAGGATCCCCAAGACTACCTGCGTATCTTTCAGTTTCTTCAATTGTAAAGGAACGTGCGCTAATCATTGCCATTTCATTTATGGTTTCATCTTTACGGTCGTAAGCTTTGATAACTACTTCATCAATATCAAGCACTTTTTCTTCCATTTCTATTTCCAAAAC
>JAFGQQ010000379.1 GCA_016935595.1 Bacteroidales bacterium | reverse complement strand
GGAATACTTTTAGCCGGATTAAGTTTAATACCATTTTTCCGAATTATCCACTTTTCATATTTTTTAGTAGCTATCCTTGTTATTTGGGCTATATTTGCTTTCCGTTTATATTTTCAATACCAGCATTCATTACAAAAATCATTATCGAAAAAAAAGACTTCGGTTTCACCTCACGATGAGATATTAAAAAGCCACACTCAACTAATTAAAGAGAGATTTAATAATTCAGGCTCAAACACAGCTGTTCTTTTTAAGGCATTAGAATTAGTTGACCCATTGGAATACGAAGAATTTATTATTAATTATGTTTTTATAAATAATAGCCATAACAGCTTTTTTATTTCCGAAATTAACAGGTTAAACTTAATAGTAGGAAAACCAGAGCAAGAAATACTGAAACAACTTGAAAATACTATTGAAATAAAAGATCAAGTAAGGCTTTTAATTAAAAACCAACTGGCAGGCCCCGCATCAAAGATTTCGTTCGATGAAATTGAAGCTTTGGCAACATCTGTTAATAGAGCAAATAAAATTAAAGCTTGCACCCTTATCAGGTATACAAAAAACAATAAATGCATACCTTTGCTCACAAAACTGTTACGTGATTTTGATAAAGAAATTCGCATTGAAAGCATAAAATCTTCTGCCTATGTGTATAATAATGAAATAATTAGCTTATTAATCGATAATATTGATAATTCGTCTTATACAAATTATGTAACATCGGCCCTAAAAAAAATTGGAAAAGACGCCTTAGAAATCCTTGAACAAACATTTTATAAAAGTGAAATAAGAATCCCAACATTAATCAGAATAATCAAGCTTCTTGGATATATTGACAAACCCCAAAGCCATGAAATTTTACTCGATGGCATTAAACATGTTAACTGGGATATTCAGTATCAATCAATTTTATCGTTACAGCAAAGCAAATTCAAGCCAAATGCTACAAATTTGTTGCACCTGCATGAATCAATTGCCGAATTAATTGGGGTTATAGCATGGAATATTGCGGCTTTATACAGTCTGGAAGAAAAAGGCATTAATTCGATGATTAATAATGCACTTGAAAATGAAAACGAAACTAATATTAATAAACTGTTCCTGCTTCTATCAACTTCTTACGATAAAGAATCGATTGATAATGTTCGTGAAAATTTAGAGAGTGGGACATCGGAAGGAGTTGGGTTTGGAATTGAATTATTAGACCAGTTTATTGCCGATGATTTAAAAACCATTTTATTTCCGGTATTAGATGATTCATCAAAAGCCGAAAAAATTAAACAACTCCAAAACCATTACCCGGTTGACAAAACAGATGATATAAAGGCATTATACATTAGCATGATTAACCGTGATATTAACCAGTTAAACCAATGGACAAAAGCTTGCGCCTTAAATGAACTCAAACAAACCGATGCCCTCGAAATTAATCAATCGCTTATTGCCCAATTATTTAACCCCGACCAGTTATTAAATGAAATGGCCGCAGACATTATTTCCGAAAAAAGCCCCGATGTATTTAATGAATGCTTGAAAAGAATTAATAAAAAAATACAGGAAGAAATCAGGTTTAAATTTGTTCAAAAAAATCCGATGTTCATTCCACAGTTTAAACAAATGCTCTTCTTCAACAATAAATTTCAATCTCAAAATTTAAAGGGAAAATCGGTTTATAGAATTATCAAAAACTCATCCCTCATATTCAATGATGAACAAAAACGTATCCGGTTAAACGGAAATAAAAAATTATTAATAATTTATGAAGGACAAATAACCCTGGCAAATAACCAGGAAATCTTCGAATTTAACGATGCCGACATAATTAATATGTTTAAATTTACCGGAGAAAACATTGAAATGGAGATAAAAGACAACACTAAATATTTTGAAATTAACAGCAATTGCCTTTCAAAATTATTATACGAAGATTATGAGTTATTACAGCTATTTATAAATGCTTAAAATTTTGTTATAAGATTTTTCATTATATATGAATTTATTTTAATACCTTTAAAACCCAATATTATTAACCTTAATGTTTTAAACAAGTTGTGAGAAAACGAACTACGATATTCAGGCAATTAATTTTAAATGTTGTATTTCCGGTAGTTATTGCGTTATTATTACTGGCAGTGTTTAACTACCTGCACAGTAAAAGTAATATGGTAGACTATTACGAAAACAAAAATTATATAATTACCGATGAAATAAAACAGATACACGAATTTATGGACCTTGCGCTTGAAATACTTGAAAGTAACCTGGATAAAAGGACAAGCGCTTTCTCCGATAAATTAGTTAACCACTATTTTAAATACACACAAAATATTGAAAAAGTTGATCTGAACAAGATAAGGCGGGAACTGGGTATGGACCCGAAAATGGAGGATATTTATATAATAAACAAAGAAGGCGTAATTGTAAATACCACTTTTGTGAAAGACATGGGATTAAACCTGTTTGGCTTTGGGGAAGAACATAAAAGCTACCTGCTAAATGTATTTAAAGGAGGTGTTTATGTAAGCGAAAGAATTGCTATAGAAGACTATACCAAAAGGTTAAAAAAGTATACATATCAGCCCACTTTAGATGGGAAATATATTATTGAACTGGGAGCATACTCACAAAAAGCCGACGAAATTGTAGACTTTATAAAAAAGAGGCTCGAACAACTCCCTGCAAAACAAGGAAGTATTGAAGATGTTGATGTTTTTATCGGATCTGAAGCACCATTTTCACTTTACAAAACTAATACTTCAAGAATGGAACATGCTGATATTGTGCAGGAAGTATTTAAAGACCAAAACCCCAGAAGTTTTCGCGATAAAGTCGGGAAAAAACACCTACATTATGAGTATATTTATCTTCCAAGAAAAAATACCGACCTCTACAAAGGTTCGGTAATCCAAATAATATCCGACCGTAGTGGCGAAGCAAAACTTCTGCGCGATGAATTATTAAAATTCCTTATCATCTTTGGGTTCACAATTATTATAGTAATATATCTCATTTATAACAAAACAAAAGTTATTACCGATCCCATTAAAAAACTTGTTGATAATGTTAACCGCATTACAAACGGGCATCTCGACGAACGTGCTGAGGTTGTTGGAAACAACGAAATAACAAGCCTCTCGGAACAATTCAATATAATGATCGAACAACTTGAAAGTTATTATAATGAATTAGAAGAAAAAGTACGCGAAAGGACATATGAAATTTATCAACAAAAAGAAGAAATTGAAGCCCAGAGGGATGCTTTGGAAGATCAGCGGAATATGCTGGCTGACAAAAACAAAAAACTGGAATTTGCATATAAGGAAATCGAGCAACAAAAGAAAAACATTACTGACAGTATCCATTACGCCAAGAGAATACAGAACGCAATTCTTCCAAATGATGAAGATTTCGTTGATTTACTCCCCGATTCGTTTAAAATATACATGCCAAAAGATATTGTAAGTGGCGATTTTTATTACCTGAACAAAAGAGACAACATAACAATTGTTGCAGCTGTAGATTGCACCGGTCATGGGGTACCAGGCGCATTTATGTCAATTGTCGGGCACAACCAAATAAGCTATGCAATTAACAGTAAGGGCATTACAAAACCCTCTGAAATATTAAACGAACTAAATTACGGAGTTACACATACTTTAAAACAAACCAGCGGTGTAAGAAGTGTCCGCGATGGTATGGATATCTCACTAATTTCATTTGATAAAAACTTTAAAAAAGTTGAGTTTGCAGGTGCATATAACCCGCTGATAATAATTCGAAACAATGAATTAATGCAGATAAAAGGTGATAAATTTCCAATAGG
>JAFGQQ010000378.1 GCA_016935595.1 Bacteroidales bacterium | reverse complement strand
GTGTTATCCTCTTAACTCGAAAAGAATTATTTTACTTCTGAAAAAGCAATGCCTAAAGCTTTTGCAACCCCTTTTCCATAATCTTCATCAGCTTGTGAGCAATTTTTTATATGGCGGATTTTAATTTCCTTAGGTGCATCGCCCATGGCTCTTGCTGTATTTTCAAATAATACTTGTTGTTGATTTTTGCTCATAATCCTGAACAAATCGCCAGCCTGGGTGTAGTAATCATCATCTTCCCTGTGATTCCAATGGTCGGCTGCTCCATCAATTTCAAGTGGAGGTTCCCGGAATTCCGGCTGTTCCTTCCACTCACCATAACTATTTGGTTCATAACCCAGTGTTGAGCCATAATTACCATCAACTCTCATTTGTCCGTCCCGGTGAAACATATTCAGGAAAGGACATTTTGATCTATTCACAGGTATTTGATAATGGTTAACCCCTAATCTGTATCGTTGGGCATCTCCGTATGAGAAAAGACGTCCCTGTAACATTTTGTCGGGTGAAAAACCTATGCCAGGGACTACATTTGCAGGATTGAATGCTGATTGCTCAACATCGGCAAAGTAATTTTCAGGATTTTTATTTAATTCTAAAACTCCTACATCAATAAGTGGGTATTCCTTGTGCGGCCAAACTTTAGTTAAATCAAACGGATTGAATTTGCATTTTTTTGCCTGATTATCCGTCATCACTTGAATTTTCATCGTCCATCTCGGAAAATCGCCTTTATCAATACTTTCCAGTAAATCTCTTTGATGGCTTTCCCTGCATTTACCTATAATTTGTTCAGCTTCCTGGTCAGTAAGGTTTTTTATTCCCTGCTGGGTTTTTAAATGAAATTTTACCCATATTCTTTCATTTTTTGCATTGATTAAGCTGAAAGTATGGCTTCCGTATCCATTCATGTGGCGATAGGAAAATGGAATTCCCCTGTCGCTCATTGTTATAGTTACCTGGTGTAATGCTTCAGGTAAATTTGTCCAGAAATCCCAGTTATTTTTAGCGCTTCTTAAATTAGTTCTTGGATCACGTTTTACTGCGTGGTTTAAATCAGGGAATTTAAGAGGGTCTTTTAGAAAAAATACAGGGGTATTATTTCCAACTAAATCCCAGTTACCTTCTTCGGTGTAAAATTTTATTGCAAATCCCCTAATATCCCGCTCTGCATCAGCTGCGCCACGTTCTCCTGCAACCGTTGAAAAACGTACAAAAACATCCGTTTTTTTGCCAATTTCTGAGAAGATTTTAGCTTTGGTGTACTTTGTAATGTTATGGGTAACTGTAAAAGTCCCAAAAGCCCCTGAACCTTTTGCATGCATTCGCCTTTCAGGAATTACTTCCCTGTCAAAATGCGCAAGTTTTTCAAGATACCAAACATCTTGTAATAACATTGGGCCTCTTTTTCCTGCTGTTAATACATTTTGATTATCTGCTACAGGAGCTCCTGAACTACTTGTTAGAAGCTTTTTAATTGATTTCATATTATTTTTTAAGAATTTTTTTCAGCACAGTTTCTTTGTCGAGTTTTTTAGTACAGAAAAACCAGTCTTTACAATCCAGCCCTTCTTCCTTTCCATCCATACGGTTTTGTGCTGTACTACAGGATGATGCGGGCGACAGGATTACATCGTCACCCGGCCTCCAGTCGGCAGGTGTTGCTATACCAAAAGCATCGGCAGTTTGTAAAGCTATAACAATACGGTATAGCTCATCAAAATTACGGCCAAGGCTTAAAGGATAATAAAGTACAGTCCTGACAATTCCTTTCGGGTCAATTACAAAAACAGCCCTTACGGCTTTTGTATTGCTTTCGCCCGGCATCATCATACCGTATTTTTTGGCAACTTCCATAGTAATGTCTTCAATTAAAGGAAATTTTACTTCAATGTTTTTCATTCCTTTATATTCAATTTTATCTTTAATGGTACGTAACCAAGCAATATGACTGTATAATCCGTCAACCGAAAGGCCAACAAGCTTACAGTTTGCCTCATTAAATTGTTTTTCCAGATTTGCAAAAGTCATAAATTCAGAAGTGCAAACCGGTGTAAAATCGGCAGGGTGGCTGAATAATATAACCCAGCTTCCTTTATAGTCCGAAGGGAAATTGATTTCTCCCTGGGTAGTAACTGCCTTAAATTCTGGGGCAGGTTCGCCAATACGGGGCATGGCATTTACTTTTTGTTCTGATTTTTCTTCCATTGTTTTAAATGTTTAAAAGTTTTACAATCTTATTTTTTTCCATTCTTCTTTCATCCTGTTCAAGTCAACAATCCATGCTTCAATATCATTCTCATGTTCCAGCTCGTCGTTAAGGATTTGAATAGCCATTTGATGTGTTGAGTGGTCTTTGCCTGCTGTAAAATCGGCAATTTCCTGGTACCTCTGAATAGCGCATCTTTCACCTTTCAGATTTTGTTCTAAAATTACTTCAATATAAGGGTCAGATGGCTCATCATAAGGACAACGGGCTAATTTTGTCCAGTCTTTCGGGTTAATTACGGGAGTGCCACCTAATTGAATAATTCTGTCGGCTACTAATATGGCATGACTTAATTCTTCATCGGCGTGAACCAGCAGTTCAGGTTCAACTTCACTTCTCATCGGCCCTTCCATTAACCTGGCACCAATCCAGTACTGATAATACGCCAGCCATTCTTCAGAAAGTGCTGCATTTAGCATTTCCAATAGTTTTTTTACATCAACTGATGCGACTTTTATTGCTTCTTTTCCCATAATTTATTAGTTTTAAGGTTATTAAAAAAATTATTTGTTATTATTTTGAATTGTTTTCACAATGAACCCCATTACATATGTGCCTGTTAACCCTACAATAATTACAATAATCCGGGTAACTGCCGATTGAATAAGAAATATAACCGAATTGAAAATCATAATCCACATTAATGAAATAGAATATATCTTTTGTTTTTTTGTCATGCCTTTGTTTTTCTGGTACCTGTTTATATATTGGCCAATTAATGGACTTGTAACTAAACGGCTGTATAGTTTGTCGGAACTTCGAATATATAAACCAGCTGTAAGTAAAATAAAGGGGGTTGTAGGTAAACCCGGAATAAATAAACCAATTATCCCTAAGGTTAAAGAGATAGTTCCAAGCAATATGAAAATAATTTTGAGCATAAATGGCAATTTTTTTTTCAATGTTTATTTCTTATGTTTTCCAATTATTTGAATTTTAATGTCTTCTATCTCAAATCCGTTAATTTGATGTTTGTTAAAGTATTCGTTTAATAAAACATCAAGTTCATTATCTGTGTAATCCTCAATTTTATCGGAATCGGTGCAATATAAATGATGGTGTTTTT
>JAFGQQ010000377.1 GCA_016935595.1 Bacteroidales bacterium | reverse complement strand
TTATTAGTTATTTATCTTTAAATAAGAATAAATTTTTTCAATTGATTCATGTAAATCTTCCCTCATTTTTTTTGTATAAGGATTAAATTTCTGTAAATCGACAAACAATTGCCAGTTATCGTTACATGTTTGTTCAATTATTTCCAATAATTTCCTGTAGCCCAATGTATCTATTTTTGAAGGTTTTAATTTCAAATCGGCTAAAACACGGCCAATATAATGAGTTATTCCTTGTGAGTATGCAACCATTTCATCATGTTCTTCGGGGGTCATAACTTCAATATGTATTTTTTTCGAATTAAAATAGCTTGTCCAATAAATAAAATCATTATGTTCTGTTCGAATATTGCACATAACCATAGGTAATTTTTCAGGTGTAGAATAATACGAATCTGGACCAAACATCGGATGTGTTGCAATTATCTTACTTTCGGCCGGTAAATGAGTTTTCATCCATTTTACAGGTTCAACTTTAACTGAACAAGTGTCGAAATAAACTGTGTCTTTTTTAAACATGGATTTCGAATTAATTAACAATTCCTCCATTGCTGAAATTGAGACGCAGAAAAACATCACATCACAATTAAAAATATCTTCCTTGTTAGTAATTTCAATACCTTCACTTGCTTCTTCAACTTTTAATCCTCTTCTTGAATATACTTTCACCTTAAAATCATGGGCTAAAATATCGGCCCATAATTTTCCAAAACGGCCGTAGCCATATACCGAAACTATCTTTTTATTCATAATTGGTAATAATTATTTCAGGACTGTAAAATTATAAAAGAAAAACTCTGTTTCATTCTATATTCATAAATTATTATATTTAAAATGAGGGAATTTGCTTCACCGGGAGGACGGAATACAGGTGTATCATATTGTATAGGGAATTCAAACATTAAAATAATTTTAATTGATTATTGTCCTCTTTTTTATTTTTTTTTTAGTTAAAATTTACGAACTTGTATACATATTAATCATAAACCTATAAATTAACGCTTATGAAAAAAAATTACTTTAAAATCCTGATTTTATTATTAGGAATCGGATTATTTTTAAATCCCGCCAATGCCCAGAAGCTTGGTGATTTCGGTAGTTCTACCGAAAAAAAAGTCGGACCTAAAACTATTAAAGTGCCCTACACCGATGTAATTTCTTACCTCGGATACGCTGAAGTTGGTTCAGAAGACGAAATTATTGATGGTAAAAAATTCACATTTCTATATTTATGGATTCCTGCTGTTGCTCCAGAAATTGGAGTAAGAATGATGTCACCAGTTGGTGAAACCGAGATAAAAGATGCTATAAAAGCTCCTAATTATGATGAAAATGCAGCTTCAGAAGATTATTTTGATACTTATATTACATTAGAAAGAACTCTTTCGATTGCCGAACCGGAAGATATTACAGAGGAAAATGTTGCAGCTGCAAAATGGATAAAACTGGCTTATAATGATGATAGTGGAGAAATGCCAAAAAATCCGGGAGGAAATAGTTATAATTCTTTATTAAGGTATGAAAGTGAAGCAAGCAATCCTGAAAAAGCTTTAACAAGAGGATTATACAGAATAGGATTTACAACTTATAAAGTTGGAGAAGTAAAAGGTACATTTCTTGCACAGGTTGGCGCTCCGGTTAAATTACCCGGGGTTGCAATAGCAAAAACAATTGAGGATTTACTGGAACAAATCAATAAGTGATTATAACTTACGAAAAACATTATACTAAAACCGGAAGATTCATTCCGGTTTTTTTATTGACAACAAGAACATCCAGTATTCGAAATCCCACAAGAAGGAATTGTTTCTGAAGTAGTTGATTTAAATTGTTTTGGTTTAAAATACTCTTTGCACTCGTTATTACAAACAGGACAATTTGCTAAATACGATGCACATGGTCCAAAAACAGGATCGGAATATTCCTTTTTTATTCCTTCTGCTTCAAATATTTCATCACAAGTTTTACAGTAGAATTTATTTTTCATCGCAATTCTTTCTCTTTGAAATTAAACATCTGTACAGAAATATTTAATTAACATGTTAACTTGATAAATGTTCAAATATATACAGAATTATTTTCTATTGTTTTGAGATCATTATTAACTGGATCGGTATACCAGCCATTTCGGCAAAATCTTCACCGGCTTCAAGCATGTCCTCATCTCCCTCCTGAAAGTACCAGTATACTTTTATTTTGCATCCTAACTTTGTAAAATCGCCTATTAATAATAAAATATCAACTATAAACTTTGCTGAGGCTGAATTAAAATAACCAAGCCGGAAACTGACTTTAAAAACATCCTTTTCAGCATTAATTGATTTACTTTTAAGAAAATCATCTAAAAAATTCTTTAATTTACCAATAACAGGTTTATAAAATTCCCAGATATTTTCAGGACGACAATCACCGGTCATTTCAAAAAAAAGATCCTCGTCATTTAATATTATTTCTGGTGTTCTGTTAGTTGGTTCAATATCTATAATATTCATCTAAAATAATATTAATAAACAATTGAAAAAGAGGATGTCAATAAAGTATTTAAAATAAACCCACATGGTTTAATACATCGAAAATAAGGTTTAAGATGGTTTACCATATCGTATGATCTCGGATTATATTTAACTTTTGACATCCTCCAGTTTTATAAAATTAGTTGCAATTTATGTTATATAAAGTTGAGTCCCAGCAATGCCATTCGGTATCTTTAAACCATTTTTCATTTTTAACTCTGCCTTCCTTGGGACCTCTTTTCCACTCAATTTCAACCAAATGATCCTCTCCTTTATTATAAATATCGTAAAACGCATTATAAGGTTCATCAGTTGTTGTACCATACTTTATATATCCTCCATTTTCAGCGCCGCCCGGTTCAACATTAGTATACGTAATATTACCAGTTGAATCGGCTATTTTTCTTTCCCAATCAATCTTTAATAAAGGCACATCATTATCGGGACCTTTTCTTATTATCCAGTATCCACCGGAAACCCCAAAATCGCCTTTACCACTATACCATAAATAATTATCAAAAAAATTCTCTTTAGTAATATACATTTCCCATGTAACTGAATCACTTACAATCCCATGCAATTCGGCCAGATGTAGCACTCCTCCTGCCCTGAAGTTATAAGACCATTTCCAATGGCCTGTTTCTACCAGGACGGCTTCATGTTTAAAAGCTTCAAGGAAAGAGATTACAGGAATTGCCATTCCTATCGTAATAAATAAATTCCAAAGAATTACATGTCCTGCAGCATGTTGAAAATTTTTCTGATTTGTTGTATCATCAATTGGAAAGGACTTATTTTGATCAGTAAAGTCAGAAAGATCCATAATAAATGATGATTCGGGTGGAAGTTCCGGAGCAGTTTCTTCTTCTTGTACTTCACAAGAAACACT
>JAFGQQ010000376.1 GCA_016935595.1 Bacteroidales bacterium | reverse complement strand
GCCTCCCAAGGAGAGGATGAAAGCCTTATACAAAATAAAAAGTTTTATTGAAGAAAATTTGTGTAAGGAACTTAACCTTTTCATGGTCCAAGTGCCGCTTATTGTAACCAAAGACAGTGGTTTAAATGATTATCTCGATAGGGATGGCTCACGCACTCCCATTGATTTTCCTTGCGGTCTCGGTTTAGACAAAAGGATTGAAACCCAGGTGGTTCAGGCAGCAACAAAATGGAAACGAATGGCATTGAAACAGTTTGGTTGTGAAGTTGGCGAAGGAATTTGTACCGATATGAGGGCAGTTAGAAAAGACTACTTCCTTGATCATGACCACAGCGCTTATGTTGATCAATGGGATTGGGAACGGGTTATTACTAAAGATATGCGTAACCTGGATTTTTTAAGGGATGTTGTTGAGAAAATATGGTCGGTTATTTATGAAGCAAGCCAGATGGTTAAGAAAGATTTCCCTGAACTCAATACCGACAAATATCCGGAGATACCAAAGAAATTAAAATTTTTCCATGCAGAGGAAATCCTCGAACGCTATCCAAACTTAACCCGCAAACAGCGCGAGACAAAAATGATAGAGGAGGTGCATCCTGCCATATTTATTATTGGTATCGGCTATGTTCTGGAAGACGGTTATCCTCATGAGATGAGAGCTGCTGATTATGATGACTGGATCACTCCAACAATTAAAAAGAACGGAAAACAATATCACGGACTCAACGGCGATATCCTGGTCTGGAACCCGGTAACGAAACGGCGTCATGAACTGACCTCTATGGGTATTCGTGTAACTAAAGAAACCATGGTGCAGCAGCTTAAAGAATCGGGACAGGAACATTTTTTAGAATTGCCTTATCACCAGGCGATCCTGAATGACGAAATACCTTTAAGCATTGGCGGCGGTATTGGTCAGTCGCGTACGTATATGTATTTGTTAAGAACCGCTCACATTGGCGAGGTAAGCACAACAGTTTGGCCCGATGTTTTAAAGGCGATTTGCAAAAGAAAAAATATTCATGTGTTGGAATAGATATTAAAGGAAAAGCATACCGTTAATATTATCTCCAATAATCATTTGATTATTCAATTTTTAAAATTACCTGCTAAATAAGGTCTGCTCATTCTTTTATACTTTTTATTTAATCTTTGATAATATATATATAATTTATACTTTCATGTTTTTAATCCGGGTTATTCATAAATTTTATTAATAATTTGGATTATATAAGTAAACGGTAATAAATGTTTAAATAAAAATAATTAAAAAATAAGATGCGTAATTTGCTTACAGGAAATAATACAATATTGATAGCTATAACTATTATAATACTAATTACTTATTATCAATCAATTATTCCTATTTATGGAAAAAATCAACAAAACGATACTTCCAGCTACAATTTTAATAATCCGGAAATTGTTATATCGTTGCCTGATAAACTTAAAGAAATATCGGATATTGCTTATTTGGGCAATGATACAATTGCCTGCGTTCAGGATGAAGACGGGATAATTTTTATTTACGACATAAATAAAAGATTACTTGTACAACAATATTCTTTTGGAGATGAAGGCGATTATGAGGGAATTACAATAGCGGGAAAGATTGTTTATGTTTTACGAAGCGATGGTGTTTTATTTGAAATAGTAAATTTTCGGCAAAAAAATTCCATAACCAATAAATATTCATTAAACATACCTGTTTCGAATAATGAAGGTTTATGCTACGATAAACAAAATAATGGCTTATTAATTACGGCTAAAAGCAAGCCCGAAAAAAGCAATGAAGGTTCAAAATTCGAAAGATATATTTATTGCTTTAATTTGAATACGAAAAGTTTAAATAAAGAACCTTTGTTTGGTGTTTATTTACCGGAATTACAGAATTTTGTTTATAGCAACAATATCCAAATCCCGCCGAAAATTAAAAAAGACGGGGAAATTAAAGAAAGAACAGTTAAGTTCCGGCCGTCCGCTATTGCTATTCATCCAATAACCAATGAAATATATGTACTTTCTGCAGTGGAATATTTATTATATATATTTAATACTTCAGGTGAAATTATTAAAATAATTGTTTTAAATCCGGAAGTTTTTATCAAGTCAGAGAGCCTTTGTTTTCGGGAAAATGGCGATATCATAATTGGAAATGAAGGTGAAGAAAATGCCTCAACAATTTTATTGTTTAAGTATAATCAATAAAATTAAATCTTTTCAGTATTTATACCTCTTTTAATTTTTAAATATTTCCGGTTGTGCTTCTAAGGAAAAATGCAACTTCATTTTTTTTTTCGTGTCTTTAAAAAACATGAAATGTAAAATTTAAAATTTATTATTGTGAGAAAAATTAAGTTATTATTATTGTTTTTAGTAATTTTTAAAGGTGCAGTTTTAGCGCAAAATTTATCCCAGACTATAAAAGGAAAAATTGTTGATAAAGAATCGCAAATAACCCTCCCCGGTGCAAATGTTGTTATTTTAGGAACAAATCCTTTATTAGGCTGTGTTTCCGATATGGAAGGCAATTTCAGGATTGAAAATGTTCCTGTCGGGCGGTATAATATCCAGGTTAGTTATATGGGTTACGAACCGGTTACAATTCCTGAAATATTAGTGGGATCGGGGAAAGAAGTGGTTATTAATATTGAAATGAAGGAATTGGTTACCCAAATGGACGAAATTGTGGTTAAAGCAAATATT
The DNA here is from genome assembly GCA_016935595.1 of Bacteroidales bacterium. The sequence goes on along the minus strand of JAFGQQ010000376.1, from coordinate 836 downwards.
CGAAAAGACAGGCCTCAGAATTCAATGGCTACTATCAGCGCACGTTCGTTTACGGTTGAAGAAACCCGCAGGTATGCAGGCGGACTGGATGACCCTGCCCGGATGGCTTCGGCTTTTGCAGGTGTAACAACCGGGAATATTCAGGATAATGCAATAGTTATTCGCGGGAATTCGCCAAAAGGAGTAGCATGGAGACTGGAAGGAATAGATATACCCAATCCGAATCATTTCTTAGGCGGAAATATTGCGGGTGGCGGGCTGGTTAATGTGATAAGCGGCCAGTTATTATCCAATTCCGATTTTTATACCGGCGCATTCCCTGCCGAATATGGCAATGCACTTGCAGGAGTTTTCGATATAAAACTCAGGACAGGAAACACCGAAAAGAGGGAATATGCTTTCCAGGCAGGTATGCTGGGCATAGACTTTGCAGCAGAAGGCCCTTTTAGTAAAAGAAATAATGCGTCATATTTATTTAATTACCGTTATTCTACTTTCGGTTTAATGGTTGATTTGGGTTTTATTCCGTCGGAGCAAATACCCAGGTACCAGGATTTATCTTTTAAATTAAATTTTCCGACTTATAAAGCAGGTATATTTTCTTTATGGGGGACAGGTGCTATTGATTATAATCACCAACCTGTTGACGATGATTCAACAAGTTGGGAAACATCCTGGGACAGAAATACCTATGAATGGAATGTTAAGATGGGAGCAATTGGATTAAACCATAAATACATCATGGGGGAAAAAACCTATTTGAATACCAGCCTGGTTGGTTCGGGTAATTTAAATTCAATGGATATGCAACGCATGGATAATAATCTGGAATTAAG
>JAFGQQ010000375.1 GCA_016935595.1 Bacteroidales bacterium | reverse complement strand
TATTAAATACTGTAATTGATTTTTAGCATGCAGATTAAAAAATCCACCTTCTAAATGGGTGGATTTTTTATTATAACTGAATTTCAAGCTTTCCGCAAACGCCCATTTTTTCGCCTTTAATAATTACACAAGACAGGATATCTTCAATATTTTTCACTTTATCTATTACCTTATCAACCATTTCTTCATTTTGAATGGAATTGCCAATAGCAGTGGCATACGCATCGGCAAGTGGTGCAGATTTACATGCCACCATTACAGCATCGGCATTGCCATAACTAAACGAATGGCCAACTGTACCTGATGAGGTACATACGCCTAACTCAGGATAACAAGTTGGTATAATAATATTTATTTTTTCTGATAAAGGCGATTTGCCGGCAAATACAGCAATTTTTTTTTCGCTTTTAATGAATAAAAAAATATCTCCCCCATTTTCTGCAATTATTTCCCGGGGGTTAAATTCATGAATAACGGCTTTCCCTATTAATTCGGCAAAGGCACCGGCTACAGCGCCCATAGGTCCAATGCCTGCTTTTTCAGATGCATTAAACATATTTTGGGCAATAAGAGGTGATTTATCATCAAAATTAAGCGGAATATACGATGTCCCAAAATCAGGATTTAGTTGAATATAAGATTCTAATTCATTGCGCAATACATAAATAGTTTTTTCACAGAACGATCTTACTTCAGGTATATTTAAATGCTTATCAATACCCATATAAACATCCGTTTCCTTGATTTCAACAGTGAAAAAACCTAATTTTTCGGTATTAAATATTTTTCTATATATTCTTGGTTCAAACATCGGACGGGTCGCCAAAATCTATTTTAAACAAACCTAAAGGACAGGCTTTTGTGCACAGTTCGCATACTATACATTTATCGGGATCGAAAGTTAATTTTCGTTCAGGTTTTTTCATAAACAAAGCACCGGCAAAACAAACTGCAACACATGCGCCACAATCAATACAATCTTCTTTTTTAAACCTTATTTTTTTTATGAGCGGTTCAATTTCAACATTTAAATTTTTAATATAATCTACACCTTTTTTTAAATTTGCATAAGTCCCTTCCATTTCAACCAGTAAATTACCTTCTTCACCTGCTGATATTTTAGCATTTAAAATATTTATTTTAACATCATATTCTTTAGCTAAAATATAAGTAATAGGCTCATTAACAACCTCAGGCGGAAAAGTCAAAACAAAACGTCTTTTTTTCATTTCTTGTCCTCGCTGATTATAAGAGATTTAACAGAAGTGTTTTCAGGAAAACGCTGAACTGGTGAAGTAAGTTGAAATGAATTATTTATAATCCATTCTTTTAAAAGTGCAGCAATTTCCCTGGCTTTTACAAGGCTTGACAATGAAGCAGTCCTTATTTTTTTATTTTTTAAAATAATTTCTCCCGAGAGCAGTTCTTCATAAGAAATTGTGCCATAATTTGGCCTGTCATCGTAGCCATAATCAAAAATTGTACTATGAATATATTTATTTGAAACACAAACCTGCTTTGCAATTTCTTCATCGATTATTGGAATTGGGATACCAATACCAATAAAAATGGAAACACCGTATTTTTCAAAATAAGCAGCTTTAATAAACCGCTGCGACATTTGTTTTAAATCTCCAATTACTGCAAGGGTAGCAGCATTGCTAACCGGAACGCCAAATTCGTTTTTCGGTTTTGAAGTATTAAACTGTGTCCCGTTCCATGCAACATATCCCTGGGCACCACATAAAAAAATCCGGGTACCTATTCCTATTGTCCTCATATCGGGGTCATTAAGCAAAGGGCTTAATTCGCCAGACGTTGAATAAGTTAGGTTTCCAAGTTTAGGCAGCAATGTGCCCATATAGGTATATTTAATTTTATTCGTAGAATTAACAGCAACCGAATAATTCTGGTAAGCATTGCGCGGATTAAACATGTATGCTTCGTTAATTGAGAATTTATCAATATATGCATCAACTTCTTTAGAAGGGTAACAATCAGTCCCTTTTCCCTGGGCATGTAATTTTACTTTCTTCCCTTTTATTAATTCTTCAATAACATGAGCACCTCCATATTTTTCATTATACAAAGAAGTTTCTGTAGCACCAAGATAAGAATCAACTGCAGCAATACCACCGTATGCCGGCACATCGTTTAAAGTAATTTTTTCCATACGGATGGGCGGATTTGGATGGCCAAAATTCAGAAACACACCTGAAGAACACATTGGGCCAAATGTAGCAGTTGTCACAACGTCGACTTTTTTTGCCACTTCTGAAACTGATGTTTCTTCGGCCATACGCGCAACTTCTTCAGCAGTCAGCACAACAGCTTTGCCTGATTTAATCTTTTGGTTTATTTCTTCAACAGTTCGTTTCATTGATATGTTTTTAATCGTGAGAATTGTCCCGATAATTATCGGGAGTGAACCGTAAATCGTGATTCTTATTTCTTATCGGAAGGCAGTGAATCGTGAGTAGAAAAAAAATATAATTATCTCTCATCAAATCTTTCTTTTCACTTCTCACATCTCACAGTTCACTCTTCACTTAAAACTATCTTTTATCCATAGGGATATATTTTCTTACCCCATAAACATTTTTATATGCCGGACGAATAATCCGTTTTGAGCTAAACAAGAGTTCTTCCATCCGGTGGGCACACCATCCGCAAATTCGTCCAATTGCAAACATTGGAGTATATAATTCTTCAGGAATGCCAATGCAATTGTAAACAAAACCAGAGTAAAAATCAACATTAGCGCAAACCGATTTATCATCGCTGCCTTTAAATTCATAAAATGTTAGGGGAGCTAACCTTTCAATTAGTTCATATAAATGATATTCCTCTTCTCTTCCTTTCTCTTCGGCCAAAGCCTGGGCTTTTTCTTTTAACAAAATGGTTCTTGGGTCAGATTTGGTATAAACAGCATGCCCCATTCCATAAATTAATCCGGAACGGTCGTTAGCTTCTTTTTTGAGTATCTTAATTAAATAATCCTTTACTTCTTTTTCATTCGACCAGTCTTCAACATTTTGTTTAATATCATCCATCATAGTCATTACACTTTGATTTGCCCCACCGTGTAAAGGTCCTTTTAGTGAGCCTAAAGCAGCCGCAATAGCAGAATAGGTATCTGTTCCACTTGAACTTACTACACGGGTTGTAAAAGTAGAATTATTTCCTCCACCATGGTCTGCATGGGTTACCATAAGAAGATCGAGAATATCAGCATCAAGTTTAGAAAAATCATCTCCTTTAAGCATGTACAGGAAATTTTCAGCAGTTGTCAAATCAGGTCGTGGATGCCTGATAATTAAACTTTCACGGTGAAACGAATGCCTCATGCCATGGTATGAATATGCTACAATTGTAGGAAACTTAGCAATTAAAGTTAATGATTGGTGCAATAAATTTTTAGCCGACAGGTCTTCGGGCTTAGAATCGAGTGTATATAACACAAGCACTGAACGTGCAAGCATGTTCATTATACTTCTGCCCCTTAGGGAAAGTATTGTATTTTTTGTGAAATAGGATGGCAATTCACGATGACTTACTAAATAATTTGAAAATTCGGATAATTCCGATTTCGTAGGCAGCTTACCAGTAAGCAGCAGAAATGCAGTTTCATCAAAACCATGCCTGTTATCTTTTTGATAACCATATACTAAATCTTTCAACTCTATTCCCCTGTAAAATAGTTGGCCATCAATTGCTTTCAATTTATTTTCACCCGTTCTTTCATAACCTACAACATCGCCAACACTTGTTAAACCGACCAATACCCCTGATCCATCAGAATTTCTTAGGCCCCTCTTTACGTTGTATTTTTCAAATAAATCTTTATCAATATCAGCAACTTCAATAATTCGTTTTGATAAATCGTCCAATAATCTCATAGTCCAAATTTTTAAGTATTTAATAAATCAATTATTTTATTTTCAATTTTTTGAAAAGGAAATTTTGCATAAATATGATCAAATTTAGCTTGTATCTTTTCATTGCATAAATTCCCGATACTACCTTCATGCGAGTGATTTACAATACAATCCGGGTTAAAATTTCCCTTCAATATTTCCTCAGCAATTTCTTTATATGCATCCCTAAAAGGACTTCCTTTTAAGACTTTCTTATTTACTTCTTCCACGCTAAAAATGTACTTATACTTTTCATCTTTCAGTATATCTTTATTTATTAAGAGGTTATTTAAAGCAAAAGCAGCCACATTTATACAATTAGAAATAATAGTAAAGGCAGGTAGTATGCTTTCTTTAATTATTTGAAAATCCCTGAAATAGCCTGATGGCAAATTATTAGTAATTAACAAAACCTCATTAGGCAGATTTTGGATTTTATTGCATTTTGCCCTTAGCAGCTCAAATACATCCGGATTTTTTTTATGTGGCATAATGCTTGAACCGGTTGTTAATTCATCGGGAAGGGAAACAAAATTAAAGTTTTGGCTCATATATAAGCAAACATCTGTTGCCAGCTTACTTAATGTAGATGCCAAATTTGATAAAGCATATGCAACAATTTTTTCGGTTTTTCCCCTTCCAAGATGGGCATATACAGCATTATAATTCAAATCATCAAATCCAAGCAATTCGGTAGTCATAGTACGGTTTACAGGAAAAGAGGAGCCATATCCCGCAGCTGAACCTAATGGGTTTTGATTAACGATTTGAAAAGCAGATTGAATTAAAATCATGTCATCGGAAAGGCTTTCGGCATAAGCCCCAAACCATAAACCAAATGAAGATGGCATAGCAACCTGCAGATGTGTATATCCGGGCATTAAAACATCTTTATTTTTTTCACTTTTTTGAATAAGTACATCAAATAATGTTTTAACATCATTAACCAATTTTAATAGTTCACTCCGCATAAAAAGTTTCAGGTCTAAAAGAACCTGGTCGTTACGCGATCGCCCGCTATGAATTTTTTTCCCGGCTTCACCTATCCGTTTTGTTAAAAGAAATTCAACCTGTGAATGGACATCTTCAATACCCGGTTCAATGGCAAACTGGTTATTTTTTATTTCTTTATATATTTTAACCAATTCTTTGACCAAAAGAGTTAATTCACTTTGAGAAAGCAAACCTACTGTTTGCAGCATTTTTATATGGGCTATTGAACCCAGTACATCATGAACAGCCAAAAACAAGTCAAGTTCACGGTCTTTACCAACCGTAAAACCCTCAATCAGTTCATTCGTTTTTATGCCTTTTTCCCAAAGTTTCATGACAATTTATTTCGTTATAAAAATATAAAAAGAAATGTAAAATTTTAACACAACAGTAAATTACTTAACAAATTAATATAGGTTTCTACCCCTTTATTAATTTCATCTATATAAATAAATTCATCGGCAGAATGGGAGCGCGATGAATCGCCAGGGCCAATTTTAATTGACGTAAAAGGAATAACCGACTGGTCGGATGTTGTAGGTGAACCAAAGTAAGTTAAGCCCATTTCAATTCCTTTTTTAACAATTGGATGATTAGTGTTTATCGAAGACGAATTAAGCCGGAATGAACGCGCTTTTGCAATAGATTTCAGGTTACTTTGGATAATTGAAAATATTTCTTCGTTTGAATATAGTTCATTTGCCCTTACATCAATCACAAAACTGCATTTATCAGGGACAACATTATGCTGTTGACCGGCATTAATCATGGTAACAGTCATTTTAACTTCTCCCAATAAATCAGATTTTTTTGGAAAACAATAATTCTTAATCCATTCTATATCTTTATGCGCAATATAAATGGCATTTATCCCTTCATTACGTGCAGCATGCCCTGCTTTTCCATGGGATTCACAGTCAATAACCATTAAGCCTTTCTCGGCAACAGCCATTTGCATTTGTGTAGGTTCTCCAATAATGGCTAAATCAATATGGCCTAATTCCGAAATTAATGAAGTCATCCCGTTCAATCCCGACACTTCTTCTTCAGCAGAAGCAGCATAAATAAGGTTAAAGGGGTTTTCTTGCTGGTCAAGTTGTAAAAAAGCAGCCAATAATGATACTAAAGAAGCGCCGGCATCATTACTGCCTAATCCATAAATTTTACCATTTTCTTCAAGAGGTTCAAAAGGATTTTTTGTCCATGTGTTTACCGGTTTAACAGTATCATGGTGGGAACATAGCAAAACATAAGGTTTTTTGGGCTTATTATTATTTCCAAATACCCATAAATTATTAATTTTCCGGTTAACCTTATATCCTTTATTATTAATAAAATTTTCCAATAAATCGGCAGTTTTACATTCTTCACGGCTAAAAGAAGGAATTTTTATTAATTCTTTCAGAAGGTTTATTATTTCAGTAATACTATTCATTTTTTATTTTGTTATTTATGAAGGTATAGCCTAAAAAATTTTGGTATGAATTCACGAATGAAGAATATTTTTCATGCCACTAATTCGGTGCCTTCAGGTACCGTTTTAGCAAAAGAACCAACATTTGTGATAAACACCTGGCTTACCCCGTTTTGTAATGATTTAAAGCCATTTTCAAGTTTTGGTATCATACCTGCATTCACTATTTTTTTTTCAGCAAGTTCTTTAAAGCTTTGAAAATCTAATTTTGTTATTACTGAATCTTCATTATTCTGGTCAAGCAATACACCCTTTTTATCGAAGCAAAAAATAAGCTTTACCTTATAATATTTACTCATTTCAACAGCAATTGCATTTGCAATATCGTCGGCATTGGTGTTTAACATTTGCCCATGGTTGTCATGGGTTAATGGTGCAATAACCGGTACAAATTCAGAATCTATAAGCATTTTAAGAGCTTCACCATTAACTCTTTTCACCTCTCCAACAAATCCGTAATCAATATCTTTAACCGGCCTTTTATCAGCAGCTACAACATTTAAGTCGGCTCCTGATAATCCTAATGCATTACAATTATGACTTTGGAGGCCGGCTACTATATTTTTATTCACTATACCGCCATAGACCATAGTAACAACTTCAAGCATATCTTTATTGGTGATACGCCTGCCGTTAACCATTTCGACCTGTAAATTTAAACGGTTTGCTATATCAGTTGCAATATTTCCACCACCGTGTATTAATAATTTTGAACCCTGAATGCTTGTAAAATCCGATACTAATTTTTTAAGCGAAGCTTCAGCTTCAACTACTTTCCCTCCTACTTTTA
>JAFGQQ010000374.1 GCA_016935595.1 Bacteroidales bacterium | reverse complement strand
TGAGGAAGAAGCACTTGTATGGGATTACTTTCGTCAATTAACGACTTTTCCCTGCCAATAATCTGAATTTCATCAAGTAATAAATACGGTTCAAGCCTTACATTTATAAAAGTATCTTTTAATGAATTCAAATTCAACTTATAAGGCTTATATCCCACGTAGCTGAAATTCAGGAAATGGTCGGCTGCAGGCTGGTTAAAGCTATAGAATCCATAGCTGTTACTTATTGTCCCTTCGAAGTTTGAATTATAAATATTGGCTGCAATTAATTTTTCACCGGTCCGGGCATCAGCTATATAGCCACTTATCCTGAAAAATTCAGATGGTTTTTTTTCGAATAATACTACCTGGTTGCCTGTAACATAATTAGAAATATTATATTCATCTGATAAAAGAATTAAAAAGTCGTTAAGAGATATGGCCTTTGAAGGAAGGGTTACTTTTGATTTTACCGGAATTTTTTCCGAGCTATACGCAAACTGCAATCCTGATTGTTCCTCTATTTCGTTTATGTAATCTTGTAAGGGTGCTTTAGTTGTTTTAAAAACCAGCTTAACATTGAGTTTTTCTGATTGGCTGTGAATGTCACAAAGCCATAAACTCAACAAAAGGATAATTAAACCAAAAAAAATATAACCTGATTTACAACTCTCTTTCATGCACGACAGGTTTTAGCCCATTATTCATTTGCTATCAATACAATTTCATTTTCTTTATACTCATATTTTATATTGAGTGCATAATGAAGCACGGTTAATACTTCTTCGAGTTTTTGGTTTTCAAAAGTAGCAGTAAAAGGCACATTTTCGATGGAAGGATCTCCGATACTGATTTTTTGAAAAAAATATTTTGATAAGATTGTACAAACTTCTGAAAGCCCTGTTTCGCAAAAGGTTAGCCTCCCGGTTTTCCAGGCCAGTTCATTCATCGAGTATTCCTGTTTCTTGTAAAGAGTATCAATTGAATTATTAAAAATACCACTTTGTCCCATCCCCAGAATAACTGATTTTTGAGGATCTTCATCAACAGAAAACTTAACTTTGCCGGTAACTACCGAAACCAATACTTCATCTTCATTGCTGAAAGCCCTGATATTAAAAGAAGTACCTAATACTTCAATTGTTGTTTTGCTTAAATGAATAATAAATGGCTTTTTTTCATTTCTTTGAACTTCAAAATAGGCTTCACCTTTAAGGAATACATCCCTTGATTTTCCTTTAAACTTTGCAGGATATTCTAATGTTGAAGCTTTATTTAAAACAACGTTTGAACCATCGGTTAAAGTTATGTTTGTTTTTTCATCATCAGAGGACAAGGCAACAACAATTTTTTTATTCATAATATCTTTTATACCGAAATAATAAAACGCCGAACCTAATGCAAGCACAATAAGAATAGAAGCGGCAATACGTATTATCGGTCTTAAAATTTTAAGATTCGTTTCTTTTTTTGATATTTCCGAATCGATGGCATTCCACATTTTATCTTTATCGGGCTTGATATTATTAAAAGCATTACCTGAAAATTCCCATATTTTTTCCATTTTGTCCAGTTCGGTTTTATCCAAATCCTTTAAAAAAGATTTCTTTTCTTCTTCAGAAAGCTCATTTTTAAAATATTTGCCGAATAACTCCAGGTTCATTTTATGTCTTTTTTTATTCATTCAATAATAATGTCAAAATTTATTAAGCATACCCCTATTTAAGTAATTAAAAAATTGTTCAGTAATTCACGCAATTTTTTCAATGCAATGCCCATCTGGTTTTCAACGGTTTTAATTGAAATATTCAATTCATCTGCTATTTCTTTATAGCTCATTTCCGAATTCCGGCTAAGCATAAAAATATGGGCACATTTCTTCGGGAGCTTCAATAATGCTTCTTCCAGCGCTTGCGAAAATTCATTGGCTTCAAGTAAATGCAGGGGAGTACGTTTGTCGGTATTAATATAAGCTATTGTTTCATCTACAAATTCTAAATTCCTGACTGACTGTTTTAAATAATTAATTGACCTGTTTTTTACTGCACGGAACAAATAATGTTGAAAATTATCAATATTCCTCTCTGAACGTTTTTCCCAAATTGAAATAAAAATGTCTTGAACTATTTCTTCTGACACCTCTTTATTTAAAGTTAATTTATAGGCATAACGAAACAGGCTTTCATTATAAGTATCAAATAAAAACCTGAAAGAAGTTTTATCCCCTTTTTGTATCCTGCTATTTAATTCCTTATCAGTCAATTTTAATTCATACAAAATGAATTGCAAGATATTAAATATTTGGTGATAAAAAATGTACTGACTAATGAATACAAGGTAAAAAGAAAAATATATAATGCAAATTAAGAGTTAAAAACTGCAATTTTGATTCAAGGATAAATAATATAAATCAAATTTGTACATGACAAAATTTTATTTCGTCCTGAAAGGACAGTTTCTTTTAAACCAATGGCGAGGCCTTTGGTTAGAGTAACAGTAGGATGGCCCGCCTTGAAAAGGCAACTTAAGTTATGCCCAAATTACGTTTTAGAAAAAGCTCCATCGATAAATTGTTTGTAATCAATTCCGCTATAGCAAAATTCAAACAAACACTGATCTGAAATATTTATTGGATTGGGTTACCACAACTGTCGCGGGCATGAAACGGATCGAATTTCGGAGCTGTATTAGTATCCACCGTTACAAAATTTATTGCGAGTTTAAAGGCTCGCGAACCATCAAAACCGCTATGTTTTATACCTGTTGTTAGCAAAAGTTGCATTAGTCCTTAATATTGAACCTATCAGGATTTTGTCTGCTATCCCAAATGGTGATAATCTCAATAGAATTCAATTTTACTTCATAAAAAATATTGTAATCACCATCTATTAAGTTTCTAATATTTAGATAATCTGTCTGAACGCCGATGTTAGACTGTTTACTTAATAATCTTACTGTTTTTCGTATTTTACTATTTAGCCTTTTGCTATAAATTTTATTCCCATTTTGTTTATAGTAAAAATCAAGGATTTCAAACAAATCTTGTTTTGCTCTTGAAGACCAAATTATTATTCTCTTAACCATTTATCTATTTCTGCCTCAACTTGTTCATTAGTAAAAAAATTACCCTTCGCAATTTGCTCTCTACCTTCCTGTATTTTTTTTTTCTGTTCTAATGAGGTTTTAAAAATTGTAGATTCAGATTTAGTCTCAACAATAGTCTTAATTGCAGTTAAAAATGACTTGTCATTAATCCCTGAAATTCTATGTATTAAAATATTTTTCAATTCAACTGTTGTCATAATCAATCCTTTTTACAAAGTTATAAATTTTTAATAAAAATTTATTTAGTAATCATTATTTTATAAAGCCATTTTGCAATTTTTGCTAATTAACGCTATCGTTTACTCATTTCCATCGCTCCTATTGCGTAATTTGGGTTAAGCTGTCCTTCCAGGACGATATTCATTTTCATTGTTCCAATTACCAATGTGATACATTGGATTGGATTAAATTAGGCTTTCAGCCTTATAATGATATTAAAGTATCTAAATTTTTGTCATGTACTGCGATAAACCATTATCTTTTTTAATGCTTTGCGATATTTTGTGTTTTAAGCCTCTGTGCTTCACCGTCGGCAAGCCTATAGCGGCGGATTGGCATTACTTTTTTCGCCACAAATTCACGAAAACACAAGGATACACAAATACTTTAAAATATATTTAATCATCATAAATCTTAATTCGTATATATAATTGTCCGGTAAAGCTCCCAAGAATAAAGCTCTTCAAAAAAAAATTTAAAGTTTTGGGGGTAAAACCAATTTTTTTTGACTTTCCTTAAAAATGAATTCATAAAAGCAAATTTTTTCGAGGCCTCGTTATTCGCTTTATGAATACATAAAATTTACCAAATAATTTAAAAATATATGTACATGAAACATTATTATTACTTAACATTTGGAATTCTTGCTATTGTAGCAATCCTTATCAGTATGTCGGAACCTGTTTATTATGAATATACTCCGGTATTAATGAACAGGGAAAGCATTGAAAAAAGTGTTTATACTACTTCTGCAATTGCAATAAATAAAACCGGAAAAATATATGTAAAAGACAGCCTTTTCTTTATTAGTGAGAAACAAAAAGGGGTTCATGTTATTAATAATGCAAACCCGGCTGTGCCGATAAATACAGGTTTTATTAATGTGCCCGGCTGCGTTGATATAGCTGTAAAAGGAAACATATTATACCTTGACAATGCAGTTGACCTGATAGCAGTTGATATATCCGAATACCCGGATATTACAATTACCGAACGTATTAAAAATATATTTCCCGAGTCATGCCCGCCGGGATATGATTATATTCCAGACAAGTATCTGCCATCGAACCGGCCTAAAAATACAGTCATAGTAAGATGGATTAAAAAAGGAGAAGCTGAACTGTAAAAATTCTTTAAAACACAACAAATGAAAAAAAATGCACTAAATATTAATTTACTCCTTATCTTTTTTGCTTTGCTTGCAACAGGCTGCAATAGTAAAGAATCGATGGGGTACGATTCGCTCGATGTTGGACAAAGCGGGTCGATGGCCAGGTTTGCCATATATAAAAACCACCTGTTTACAGTTGACAGGCAAAGCCTGAGGGTTTTTGATATTTCGAACCAGGAAAAACCAGTATTTAAGATAAAAAAATTAATCGGTTTTGATATAGAAACCATTTTTTCAAAAGACGACCTTTTGTTTATCGGTGCAGAGACAGCCATGTATGTTTACCGCGTAAGCAATCCTGAAAACCCGATACAGCTTACATGTTATAGCCATATCTATAGTTGCGACCCTGTTGTTGTAAACGATAATTATGCATTTGTTACTTTAAGTACTTCAAGCACATGCGGAAGATGGGAAAACCAGTTACATATCCTGGATATTTCTGAAATTACAGATATTAAAGAGATTACAATATACGATATGGTAAACCCGAAGGGATTAGGGCTGAAAAACAATGTACTATATTTATGCAACGGCGGGTATCTTGAAGTATATGATATTACAAATTTGAATAATATTATATTATTACAAAGTATAGAGAACAGCGCCTTCGATGTAATTCCTTTAGAAAAGAGCCTGCTGGCGCTTAGTGAAACTGGCTTTTATCAATACAGTTATGATACAGACAATACTCTTTCTTTTTTAAGTAAAATTGAAAAATAGACTATTATGAGATATATATGTAAACACACAGTTATTATTTTGATAGCATTTAATACAATGCACATCGGATTATATGGCCAGGATGTTTATTCTCCATCAAAAATAATTTCGTTTACCCCACAATATATGATAAACCGTGGGTTAAAAATGAATATTGAGAGAAAGTTAAATGAATGCAAATGGATTCAAATAAGCCCTGAACTATATTTCGCAAACAATAATAATTCAAATGGCGGTGACCATTACAATGAATTAATTGGCGCAGGGATATCGGTTCATAAAAAATTATTTTTTAATCAAAATTCAGGGCTTTTCAGTCCATATGTAACCAATGAGTTAGGCCTGTATTTGAGTTACGGGCCATCGTACAATTTTTTCTACCTTAATTACTTCAGCAGCGATGATAATTACGGATCGCAGTATTCAACTTACATTCATAAAATTGGAGGCGATGTGCTGATAGGTTATGAATTTATTATTAAAAATATTTTAATAATTGATTTATATACCGGTTTAGGTTTACGTTACAGTTTTATTGATGTTGAAGGTGAAAAACAAAATCTGTTCTACAGGTATTATACAGGTTTTGGATATACCGGAACTTTATTTCAAGGAGGTATGCGAATCGGATTAAATTTATAATTATAAAGCAATAAAAATGAAAAAATACATCATACTATTAACGGCATTTATATTGTTTATAAGTGCCAATGGCCAGGAAAACGAACCAAAAACCTTAATAATGGGAGTGCCGCAATATTTAATAATTGATGGTTTGCGAATTGATTTTGATTTTAAAAGAAAAACCAATCAATGGTTAACCATATCGCCAATAGTTTATTTAAAAAACAATGAAAAAAATTTCAGCAAAGAATATAACAGTGACAATAATTCGATAATTGGCGGTGGTTTAGGAATACTTTTTAAAGAGTTTTTATTAAATAAACCGGGGCCGAAAGGGATATATTTCGCCTATGGGCCGCTTTATCAGTATAATAAAATAAACACAACCGGCAATTATTGGATAGATGTAAATTTGGAAAAACACGAAACAGAAGGCCTTTATGCGACCCAAATTCATAAAGCCGGCGCAAATTGCACAATCGGCGGCCAGTTTAAAATAGCCGAGAATCTGTTTGGCGATATTTATTTAGGGTTTGGTGTACGTTATAGCTTCCTGATTCATAATAATGGGGAAGGGAGCAGGTTTAATTCATCGTGGATAGACCATGGTTACTCAGGAATTTTATTAGTATCCGGAATTCGGATAGGAATAGGTATGTAAGTTAAACAATTTTAAAATTTAAAAATATGAGAAAAGTAATAATCACATTAATGTTTTTTGTGTCGATTAAAAATTACCTGTCAGCTGAAAATGGAAATTTAAAAGCAAATATCGGTTTCGGGCTTGGTGAAAGTGCCTATTGTGGTATTGAATACCGCTACAAGTCTGTATCAACAGGAATTGATGTTGGAACATTAGATTTGTTGAGGAAAAAAGATGGCAGCCTTCTTACTTTAACAATGGATAATTCACTTTATTTTCTTAAAAAAAGAAAATTTGATTTAAGAACATGGTTTGTAAATGCAAGGTTAGTTTATCAGTATTACGATTGCCCGGAGTATGTTATAAGCGGGCTTATTTATGCAGGGCCATCAATTGGCAGGGAAATAAATTTTACAAATAAAATTGGGATAAGCCTCGATGCAGGATTTCTATTTCCAATATACTATAAAGCAGAATCGAAAAACATAAACGAAGAAACCCCATTCTTATGGAGATTTCCATATCCTGAACTAAAAGCAGGTATTTTTTACAGATTATAATAATAATAACTAAAAAAAGCAAAAATGAAAAAATACAATTTATCTAAAAATCTGTTTATTATATCGATAATATTCTTGATCCTGTCATGTAACAAAGAAAAAGAAGA
>JAFGQQ010000373.1 GCA_016935595.1 Bacteroidales bacterium | reverse complement strand
TCAACCTTAATTAATTATAAAGGCCAAAAATCAATTCTAAGCATAGCAAGGGATATTTCAAAACGTAAAAACGCTGAGGAAGAAGTTGTTCATGAACGTTTATTGCTCCGGACTCTTATTGATAATTTACCTGATGCAATTTATGTTAAAGACAAAAATGCCCGAAAAATAATAGCAAATAAAGCAGATATGTTGTTAATGAATTGTAAATCGGAAAATGATTTTTTAGGAAAAACAGATATTGAAATTTATCATAATAATGAGAAAGGTATTCATGGGTATGATGAGGATATATTGGTTATTAGTACCGGAAAACCATTGTTAAACCATGAAAATCATTATATTGACAGCAATGGATGTGATCGTTGGCGAATAATTAATAAAATACCTTTATTTGACGAACAAAAACAGGTAATTGGACTGGTAGGCATTGGAAAAGACATAACCGAAAGAAAAAAAGCAGAGGAAGCTCTCTATGTTAGTGAGGAGAAATACCGCACTTTATTTAACCAATCTTTTCTCGGTATTTATCTTCACGATTTAAACGGAAATATTATTGACATTAACCAGATGGCATGCATGCAATCTGGTTTTAGCCGTGATGAGCTTTTAAAAATGAGTGTTTTTGAAAACATGCCTGCAATTGATGAAAATTTTGATATAGCAAAAGACAGTATTATTAAGGAATGGAAGCAATGGAAAATCGGACAAAGAACAACTTTGCAGGCCGAACACCGGCGTAAAGATGGTTCTGTATATCCGGTTGAAATTTCTACTGGTTTAATCCGTTATAGAGATAAAAACATTTTATTAGCAATTGTTCAGGATATTACTAAAAGAAAGGAAGCTGAAAATGAGCTGATTAGATTAAAAGAGAAAGCTGAAGAAAGTGACCGCTTAAAAACAGCTTTTTTACACAATATTTCGCATGAAATAAGGACCCCTATGAATGCTATTGTTGGTTTTTCAGAATTACTTAAAAATCCTGAATTACCGGTAAATAAAAGAAACGTATTTAGTGAACTTATATCTAATAGCAGTAAACAATTGCTTACTATTATTAATGATATTGTTAATATTGCTACTGTTGAAGCCGGACAGGAAAAGATACATGAAAAACAGGTTAATATCAATTCATTATTTCACTTATTGTATGAGCAATTAATAATTTCAGCCCAAAAAAAATCCCTTGTTTTAAATTATAAAACTGCATTGCCTGATGAAGATTCAATTATTCTAACTGATGAAATAAAATTATCACAAGTTATATCTAACCTGGTTTCTAATGCAATAAAATATACCAAAATGGGCAATATTGAATTTGGATATGTTTTGAAAGATGCTAAACTTGAGTTTTATGTAAAAGATACCGGATTTGGAATCCCTCAAAACAAGCAGAATGATATTTTTATCAGGTTTCACCAGATAGAACCTGACGATAAGGAATATTATGGCGGTTCGGGTTTGGGGCTTGCAATTTCAAAGGCCTATGTTGAATTATTGGGAGGTAATATTTGGCTTAATTCGCAAGTTGGGGCAGGTTCGGTTTTTTATTTCACTATTCCTTATAAAAAAACAGAAAATATTAATCATGATGTTAGTAATAGAAAAACTGAATTAAATAAAACCACAAAAAAAATTACCCTGTTAGTAACAGAAGACGATAATACAAACTTCATGTTGTTACAGGAGGTTTTTTCCTCACCAAAGTTTTTAATAATAAGGGCGCTAAATGGTTTTGAATCAGTTGAAATATGTAAAAAAAACAAGCTAATCGATTTAGTTATTATGGATATTAAAATGCCGTTAATGGACGGTTATGAAGCAACATCGGAAATAAAAAAAGTATGCCCCAGATTACCTGTAATTGCCTTAACTGCATATTCAACTGATGTTGATAAGGAAAAAGCAATTAAAAGCGGATGTTGCGACTTCGTAAGCAAGCCATTCAAGCATAATGAGTTAATTGCAAAGATTGAAAAATATATTTAAAATTGAGCCTAAAAGTCAATATTTACCGGATTGAAAATAGTTATTTTTTTAAAACGCATTTTTTTAATGCTTGTTTCTAAACAATTATACCGCATTATTTGTTATGAACAATAAATAATGCATAATGAAAAGGTATAAAATACCGGTAATTATTTTATTATTAACTATTGTTGTTAACATAATTCATGGTTTGCATGTAATGAAAGAAAATAAAAGCAATAATATTGAGACTGCCACTTTTGGCGGGGGATGTTTTTGGTGCATTGAAGCAATATTTGCCCAAATAGATGGTGTTTATGAAGTATTATCAGGGTATTCAGGAGGAAAGGTTACAAATCCTTCATACCAACAGGTTTGTTCTGGTACAACCGGCCACGCCGAAGTTGTGCAAGTTGTTTTTGATAATCAGGTAGTTTCATTTAACGATTTATTGAGAGTGTTTTTTAGTATTCATGACCCAACTACCCTTAACCGCCAGGGAAATGATACCGGCTCCCAATACCGGTCGGTTATTTTTTACCATAACGAAAAACAAAAACATGAGGCTGAACAGTATATTGCAAAATTAACTTTAGATAAAACATTTAAAAACCCAATAGTAACAGAGGTTGTTGCTTTTAACCAATTTTATAAAGCAGAAAAATACCATCAGGATTACTATAAATATAATGCTGATAAACCTTATTGTTCTTTAGTAATTTCTCCTAAAATTGAGAAGTTTCAAAATGAGTTTAAGGCCATTTTAAAAATAAAATAGTATTATATTATTTCAATTCTTTTTATATTTTCGCCATATGGTTGAAGCAATTACTTATTTGTTTTCGGGTATTGTTTTTGGTACTGTTGCCGGTATTTCCCCAGGCCCTTTGCTTACCTTAGTTATAAGTGAAACAGTAAAGCACAATAAAAGGGAAGGAATTAAAATTGCTGTATCTCCTTTTATTACTGATATTCCAATTGTTTTAATTTCACTTCTTATCTTATCAAAGCTCGTCGATTACGATTTTTTAATGGCTTTAATAACCTTTTTAGGTGCAGGTTTTATCCTTTATCTTGCATATAAAAATTTTACTGTTTCAAAACTAAATGCAGATACCAGTAATAAACTTCCAAATTCGCTTTTAAAAGGTCTTGTTGCCAATATTTTAAGCCCGCATCCATATTTATTCTGGATTACTGTTGGGGGAACAATTTTAATTAAAGCTTTTAATCACAGTATGGTTTATGCTTTAATGTTTTTATTTGGTTTTTATTCCATGTTGGTAGGATCAAAAATATTGGTAGCTTTTCTGGTCGATAAATCGAAAGATTACTTAAATTCAAAATGGTATCCTTTTATTATCAGAATATTAGGAGTTGTTTTAATTATCTTTGCTATAGTATTTATTTTCAGTGGTATTACTTATTTACACGAATAGCCATGAATAACTTTGATTTATTTTTTGATTTACCAATAATGGGAATTTTAAGGGGAATTAAGCAGGATATGATAAAACCGTTGTCAGATACAATACTGAAATCGGGCTTAAAAACAATAGAAATAACCATGAATACAAAAAATGCCCCTCAGTTAATCAGTGAATTAAAGTCATTGTCAAATGGAGCATATAATGTTGGGG
>JAFGQQ010000372.1 GCA_016935595.1 Bacteroidales bacterium | reverse complement strand
TTATCAAAACCAAATATAATGCAATCGACTGCAATTAGATGTTTTTGTCCGTGCTGGTAATATTCCTGCATAATTGGTTTTTATAAGTTTGAAATAAGTGTAAAAAATACACTTATTTAATATGGTAAAAATAATATACTTATGTGAATAAAAAAATAATTTAATTATTATTTTATAGAAGTATAATATTAATTAGATTATTTTCTTTATATTTTTATCGAATATTAATAAAAATAAAAATTTATAGTTCAATGAGAAAAGAAAATATATTTCTAAGTTTTATTATTTTGATATATTCATTGGTATTTGTAGCGTGCAATAATATTTCAAAATCACAAAAAGATAATTCAAGTTTTTATAATTCTGTATATAAAGACATTGAATTTGAAATGAAGGTTATTTCAGAACCCTCATTTCCCGATTATTCGGTTAATATTGCTGATTTTGGCGCTATTGGCGATGGTCAAACCATTAACACGAATGCAATTGCTGATGCAATTCAAAATGTAATTGAAAATGGTGGGGGAAAAATAATTATTCCCCGGGGCATTTGGTTAACCGGACCAATAATAATGAAAAGCAATATAAATTTATTTCTTGAAGAAGGCGCATTAATTTTATTTAGTGATAACTTTGATGATTACCCTTTGATTGAAACAAGTTTTGAAGGATTAAATACGTATCGTTGTATTTCTCCTATTTATGCAAAAGATGTTGAAAACATTGCCATAACAGGCAAAGGAGTAATTGATGGTTCAGGAAATGCCTGGAGGCCTGTAAAAAAATCTAAGCTTACTGAATCGCAATGGAAAAAATTAATAACATCGGGAGGAGTTTTAAACGATAAAAAAAATATTTGGTATCCGTCGGAGAAGTCATTAAAAGGTGCTGCAAATAGCGAAATGAATGTTCCAAAAGGGGATCTTACTAAAGAAGATTATGAGACCTTTAAAGATTTTCTCCGACCTGTTATGGTAAGTATTGTTAATTGTAAAAAAATATTATTAGATGGCCCTACATTTCAAAATTCACCTGCATGGAATATCCACCCGTTAATGTGTGAAGATATAATTATTAAAAATATTACCGTTAAAAATCCCTGGTATGCCCAAAATGGTGACGGAATAGACTTGGAATCTTGTAAAAATGCAATTGTATTTAATTGTGATTTTGACGTTGGTGATGATGCCATTTGTTTAAAATCGGGTAAAAATGAAAGTGGCAGGGCTCGAGGTATTCCAACCGAAAATGTTATTATTAAGGAGTGTATTATATATCATGGGCACGGAGGGTTTGTTGTTGGTAGTGAAATGTCGGGAGGAGTGAAAAATATACATGTTTCGAAGTGTACATTTATCGGCACGGATGTTGGGATAAGATTCAAAAGCACCAGGGGCAGGGGAGGAATAGTTGAAAATATTCACATTTCTTATATTAATATGATTGATATTCCAACCGAACCTATCCGGTTTAATTTATATTATGGAGGTCGTTCTCCGGTGCCTGAACCTGAAGAGGAACAAGTTGATATCGATAAATTGGCTGCCTTAATACCCCCGGTTACTGAAGAAACGCCTCAATTTAAAGATGTTTTTATTAGGAATATTGTTTGTAAAGGTGCATCAAGGGCAATATATGCTCAAGGATTACCGGAAATGAATCTGAAAAATATAATTATTGAAAATGCTGTTATAAAAGCACAAAAAGGTGCTGAATTTATTGACGTTGATAGCATTAATTTAATTAATGTTGAGATTGAATCTTTGAATGAACCATTGATATATTTAAAAAATGCTAAAAATATTTTCATTAAAGAATTTAGGTATGATAATAAGAAACAAGATATCGTAGCAATTGAAGGGATTTTTAGTGAAAATATATATTTGGAAAAATCGGGATTTACCAATATTGATCAGCAAGTAATAATTGGTAAAAATGTTAAACAAGAAGCTATTATGTTTGTTAGTGAAGAATAACAGATGGTTAAACTATGTTAAAATAAATAATAATGCTGAACTATTCTTATAAATTTGTGTCAGATTTATGTATTTATATTATAATTCCTATAATATGAGAACTTTAAGTATCCTGATAATAAGTCTTTTCTTTTTCATATTAAATTCGAGTTCACAAATTTTAAATCCTGTAAAATGGGAGTTCGATAAACGAAAAATTAATGAAAAAGAATATGAACTTCATTTTAAGGCTGTTATTGATGAAAAATGGCATATTTATGCCCAGGATCCAAATGGAGGAATGAATCCTACAAGTTTTATTTTTGAAGAAAATCCTGAATTTCAACTTAAAGGGAAGGTAATTGAACCTGTAAATTATATTCGAAAGTACGATACAATTTTCAATATGGAATATAATTTATACAGTGATGTTGTTATTTTCAAACAGAATGTTAAATTATTATCTGATAATGCTTTAGTTAAAGGGTATGTTGAGTTTTTCAGTTGCGATGACCAACGTTGTTTACCACCAAAAGAAGTTGAATTCGAATTTAAATTAATAACAGATAATTCTCAAGCTAAGATAACAAAAGAAGAGAAAGTTGAAAAAGGAGAAGATTTACAGGTATTTAATCAAATTGTAAATATTGAACAAAGCATAGAACCTGAAATTGAAACCAGTAAAATTACAGAACCAGAAGATGAAATGGATCAAAATGGTAAAAGAGGATTATTGGCCATTTTTATTATTAGTTTTTTAGGTGGATTAGGCGCATTGCTTACTCCGTGTGTTTATCCTATTATCCCTTTAACGGTTTCATTTTTTATGCGGGGAGAAACGAAAAAACGAGAATCAATTTTCAAAGGATTGGTTTTCGGAATTTCAATTATTTTAATATACACTTTTATAGGATTAATTACAGGACTTTTACGCATTGATCTAACAAAACTGGCTGCAGCGTGGATAGCAAACCTTGTATTCTTTTTAATTTTTATAGTTTTTGCTTTATCTTTTTTCGGTATGTTCGAACTTGTATTACCCTCAGGTTGGGCTAATAAAATTGACAGTAAAGCAGATAAAGGTGGAATTATAGGTTCGTTTTTTATGGCATTAGCAACAGTTATAATATCATTTTCCTGCACTGGGCCAATTGTTGGAGTATTATTGGGTAAATCATTACAAGGCGAAATATTACAACCAGTTTTCGGTATGTTTGCATTTTCGTTCGCATTTGCTTTACCATTTACTTTATTAGCCATATTTCCAGGAGTATTAAAAAACATGCCAAAATCGGGAGGCTGGCTGAATTCGGTGAAAGTTTTCTTTGCATTTATATTATTGGCATTCTCATTAAAATTTCTAAGCAATATCGACCAGGTTTTTCATTTACAAGTTTTAACAAGAAATGTTTTTATTTCTATATGGATAACGTTATTTATTCTTCTTGGTTTTTATTTGCTAGGTATAATTAAATTTTTACACGATAGTGAAGTTAAATTTATTTCTATTCCGAGATTTATGATTGTTATTGCTTCTTTTGCATTTGCTGTTTATATGATTCCCGGATTATTTGGGGCTCCTTTGAAAGGAATTTCATACTTTTTGCCTCCTAAGGCCGAATATTCAACTGATTTAACTAATGTATCAAGAGAAAATATTCAAAATCAAGAAGAAAACCAAGTTAGTGTAACTTTTTGTGGAAATGCGAAATATTCCGATTTTCTTACTCTGCCACATGGCCTAAAAGGATATTTTGATTTTGAGGAGGGAATAAAATGTGCAAAAGAATTAAACAAACCTGTTTTACTCGATTTTAAAGGTCATACATGTACTAATTGCAAAGCCATGGAGGAAAAAGTCTGGTCTGATCCGGAAGTGTTAAAGAGGCTGAAAAATAATTTTGTTATTATTGCTTTATATGTCGACGACAGGACTAAACTTCCTGAAGATGAATGGATCGTATCATCAAATGATGGTAAACAAAAGAAAACAATTGGTAAAATAAATGCCGATTTCCAAATTACCAATTACAAAACCAATGCCCTTCCATACTATGTTATTACA
>JAFGQQ010000371.1 GCA_016935595.1 Bacteroidales bacterium | reverse complement strand
TATTTTAAGCATTTTGTTTCCTCCTTTTTGAAATTCGTAAGGGACCTCAATTATTGAACATTGATAATTGTTTTGTTCCATGTTAAAAACTGCCGGCTCGAGAAAAACCGAGGTTTTGGCATTTAAATCCGACAGCGGAAATATCCGGGCTTCTTTCGCAACACGCATCATTTCATATAAAGATTGGATATGATTTTGATAAGAAAAAAGCGCAGTGTATAAAAATAAAAAATGTGAACAAATAACTATATCGAATTCATTTTCTTTAAATGGTAAAACAGGAAGTTCACCTGTTACATAACGCCCTTCTTTTTTGCCCATTTCGAGATCCTTTAAAAATAATGACATTGTATTTATTCTTTTACAAAATAATTCATCAGGATTGTTATATTCTTTCCAGATAAAATTTGCGGCATTTTCCCTTGTTTCAATTTTAATTAATTCTACTGTTTCATTAATTCTTAATTGTATTTCGTTTACAGAGAATTCGTAAACCGGGTCGAATGAAACGGCTTTTTTACCGATTTTTTTCATTTCGGCATTAAAGCTTGCCGGACCGTCAGCCACCGACAATATTTTTTTATTCAGATCGGTTTCCGACAAACAGAAAAACTTTTTATATTCGTTGAGGTTGCGTCCCCATGGAACTATTTTTTGTAATTCAAAGGCCATTTTATTTAATTATAAATTCATAAACCGGTATTTTTCTTCCTTCAATGGATGAAGGGGAAGAATATTTATACAATGCATTCATTTTTTTATAAAATCCTTCGGCATTAGGGTCCACAAATATCATTAATTTCTTAATTCTGTTCTTTTTTGAAAAATTAATTGCGTGTTTAATCAAATTAGTTCCAATACCTTTTTTATGAAAATCCGGAAGCACAAAAATATGTTCGAGCCAGAATCCTTTTTCAACCGGTATTTTTCCGGAATAGAAGTCATTAGGGTTATTTACAATTGAATAGAAACCAACAATTTTTTTGTCAACCTCAGCAACAAAAACAGCATTTTTGTGAATATAACCGGGAATAATGGTTAATTCATTTTCCCAGGTTTTGAAATATTCTTCCGGATAATTCCAGTGCCGCTTTGCTGAAAAGGCAATTTGGGTTAATATTCCCGCTTCATTTTTATTTGCAATTCTGATCTTCATCGATTGAATTTATTCAATTCACTTTGGGAAGCTTTTGGTAACTTGGGGTTACTCTGCGTAACTACTTTCTAATATCACGCAAAGATTCGCTAAGAATCCGCTAAGATTCACAAAGTTTTATCATACCTTTAATTATTTACCAATATTTTTAAAGATTTCAGGGCTTTTTTACTTTCGAGCGATTCTTTAGCCCTTGAAATGCATTCTTCGAAGCTTAAATTCTGGTAAATGCATTTAATGCCCATAGCGGCATTGGCAATAACTACCGAGTTTTGAGTTTCAGTTCCCCTTCCTTCTAAAACATCGATAAATATTTTAGCGGCTTCCTCAACAGTATTTCCACCGAATAGTTCTTCGGGTTTTACTTTTTTCATTCCCAGCGATTCGGGTGATAAAGTATCGTTTCCGTAATTTGAAAAATAACGGAAATCTCCGGTCAGGGAAATTTCATCGTATCCGTCCATGCTGTAAATAATGGTATAATTAATATCAAGATCACGAAAAACGTAGCTATACAAGCGTAATACTTCCTGGCTGTAAACACCAACAAGTTGGTTTTTTAAATTACTTGGATTGACCATAGGTCCTAACATGTTAAAAAATGTTTTCATTTTAAGTGCTTTCCTTACCGGTGCAACAAATTTCATAGCAGGGTGAAAAAGCTGGGCGTGCATATAGCAAATTCCTGCCTTTTCAATATCTGATTTTAGTTTACCGGAATCGTTGCTAAATTTATAACCAAAATATTCCAAAACATTGGATGAGCCACACGGAGATGATACGCCATAGTTACCATGCTTGGCCACTTTTTCACCTGCCCCGGCCAGCACAAAAGCTGATAAGGTGGAAATATTAAATGTATTTTTTTCATCGCCGCCTGTTCCGCATACATCAATTGTATTATAACCCGATAAATCGACCGGGATACATAATTTAAGAAAAGCGCTTCGGGCACCGGCCAATTCTTCAGAAGTAATAGGGCGCATTAAAAATACGGTTAAAAAAGAAGCTATTTCTATTTCAGAGTATTTTCCTGAACCAATATCGATTAGTATTGCTTCTGCTTCAATCTTTGTGAGTGTTTTTTGGTTGAACAATAATGTTAAAATTTCGCGCATGATAATAATTTTTTGATTTTTAAATTTATTTTTCCATTAATTCTGTTAGAGGTTTATACTTAAAATTTATCCAATTTTCAATTATTTTAAGCCCATATTCTGTTAAAACAGATTCAGGATGAAACTGAACCCCCTTTACATCGTATTTTCTATGGCTTATGCTCATGATTTCACCATTTTCATCGATGCTGGTGACAAACATATCATTTTCAGGAAACCCATCCCTTGAAACCATCCAGGAGTGATACCTGCCAGCTTCGAAGATTTTCGGGATGTCTTTATAAATATAATCTATCTTATTGGTTAAAATTACCGTACTGGCAACACCATGATATACTTTAGGCATATTATAGAGTTTTGCCCCATACACTTCGGCAATGGCCTGGTGCCCCAAACAAACGCCCAAGATGCTTTTTGTCGGCCCAAGTTGTTTAATCACTTCTTTTGTAATTCCGGCCTCATCGGGAATTCCAGGCCCTGGTGAAAGAATGATTTTATCATACTTTGCAGCTTCTTCGACTGTAATTTGGTCGTTACGGAATACATCAACCTGATTGCTTGTGAGTTGCTCAACATAATGCACCAGGTTGTAAGTGAATGAATCGTAATTATCAATGACTAATATTTTCATGTTTAAAAGATTTACTGGTTAAGAATTCATAATTGATTTGCCATTTCGATGGCTTTTTTCAGGGCAGC
>JAFGQQ010000370.1 GCA_016935595.1 Bacteroidales bacterium | reverse complement strand
CGAATTATTTAAATTATTTAAAGTATAATTCAAATAAATTCAAGTTTTAATGATAGATATGGTGTAATTGTAAATAAATCAAGAGTTTAAATAACATTTAATAATTAATCTTATGTTAGGATAAAAAACAAATAATATTTTATATATGTAACTAATTAAAATACAGTTAGTTATTCAATAATATTTATTTTTTCAGTTTTTCCGTTTGTTTTGTTATTTATTGGACAGAATTCTATAAAAAAAGTATTGAAAAATTATTAAAATTTACAAATGTAATTTATAAAAAATTACAAAAGTAAATTAATCTTTTATTACATTTGTAAACATGAAAGATCGTTTATTAAAATTTCTTAATCATGAAGGGTTATCTTCTGCTAAATTTGCTGAAGTAATTGGTGTTCAGCCATCTGGAATTTCGCATGTTCTTTCTGGCAGAAATAAACCCGGTTTTGATTTTATTTCAAAAGTTTTAAGCAGTTATCCTGAACTTAATGCTGACTGGCTGATTTTAGGTAAAGGAAATATGTTAAAATCAATTAAACAACCTACCCTCTTTGATGAACCTGGAAATACTAAAAATGTCGCTACACCAAATTTATTAATCCAGGAGCAGGATATTTCTAAAACTTCCAATCATAAACCTGAAATAAATGCTTCTGAAGCGATAATAAATGATCCTGAAACAAAAGAAGAAAACACATTTTCAGATATTGAGAAAATTATCATTTTATATACTGATAACTCTTTTAAAGAATATTTTCCAAAACAAAAAAAGTAATTGCTTAAATGTTATTTTTGTATTTCAATAAACATTGTTGAATGCAAAAAAAATTCATAAAAGATTTATTAATTTCTAATATTCAATGGATTAACCAGGAATATTTTATTATTCAGGCCACCCATAATGAAATATTGCCCGAAATGTATCCCGGACATTTCGCTGAAATATTGGTTGAAAACAGTAAAAATACTTTTTTGCGCAGGCCTCTTTCTATACACGATGTCGATTATTCGAATAATACAGTATACTTTTTAGTACAGGTAGTTGGCTCCGGAACAAGTAATTTAGGAAAATTAAAGAAAGGCGATTTATTAAATTCTGTCTTTCCTTTAGGAAATTCATATTCAATT
The DNA here is from genome assembly GCA_016935595.1 of Bacteroidales bacterium. The sequence continues at coordinate 1,863 of JAFGQQ010000370.1, read as the reverse complement.
CCTTCCCACGAATCTAAAGTATTACTTGTTGGTGGTGGTTGTGGTGTGGCTCCTTTATTATTTCTTGCCCGCACATTGCATTCAAACCATATACATCCTGATATTATTATTGGTGGAAAAACTTCCGAACATTTATTAAGGATTGAAGAATACAAAAAATACGGACAGGTTTATTTTACTACCGAAAACGGTAGTTTGGGTGACAAAGGTTTTGTTATTCACAGCCGTATTTTATTGGATGAAAACAGGAAATACGATAAAATATATACTTGTGGCCCTGAGCCTATGATGAAAGCTATTGCCAAATACGCTGCTAAAAAAGGTATCGATTGTGAAGTTTCTCTTGAAAACATGATGGCTTGTGGTATTGGTGCATGCCTGTGTTGTGTAGTTGATACAAAAACCGGTCATAAATGTACCTGTACCGATGGCCCGGTATTTAATATAAACGAATTAAAATGGTTGACTTAAAAGTAAAATTAGGAAATATTGAATTTAAAAATCCTGTAATCACTGCTTCAGGTACGTTTGGTTATGGTGAAGAATTTGCCGATTTTATCGATTTAAGTCAGCTTGGAGGTATTATTGTCAAAGGCACTACCGCGAAACACCGTGAGGGTAACCCTTATCCACGCATGGCCGAAACAGCTTCAGGAATGTTAAATGCAGTAGGGTTACAAAATAAAGGTATAGATTATTTTATAAAGATTATTTATCCGCAAATTAAAGATTACAAAACGAATATTATTGTTAATGTTTCAGGCTCAACTATTGATGAATATGTTGAAGTTGCCTGTAAATTAAACGATTTAGACAAAATCCCGGGAATTGAATTAAACATTTCCTGTCCTAATGTTAAAGAAGGCGGTATGGTATTTGGCACACATTGTCCTTCGGCGATGGAGGTTACTAAACAAGTTCGTAAAGCCTTTAAAAAAATGTTGATGGTTAAATTATCACCAAATGTGACTGATATAACCGAATTTGCCAAAGCTGTTGAAGGAGAAGGCGCTGATTGTATTTCTTTAATAAATACCTTGTTAGGAATGGCAATTGATGCAGGTTCCCGTAAACCAAAATTATCAACTGTTACCGGAGGCCTATCTGGCCCGGCTATAAAACCAGTAGCTTTGCGCATGGTTTGGCAGTGTTATAAAGCAGTAAAAATTCCAGTTATTGGATTGGGAGGAATAATGAATGCAACAGATGCTATTGAGTTTTTAATTGCCGGGGCTTCTGCAGTACAAATCGGAACAGCTAATTTTATTGACCCACAGGTTACAATTAAAATTGTAAAGGGAATTGAAGAATATTTAATTAAGCATAATATAAATAATATGAGTGAACTAACCGGGTCTTTAGTTGTATAGCTATTTAAAGTCTCATGGCATTAAAAAAAATCATTCACTAACAAAAGAAACAGTCAAAAAATTATTAAGATAAATATTCATGAAAAAAGCTGTAATTTTTTATCTCAGTAAAACAGGAATTACCAGGCAGTTTGGAGAGGAAATTAAAAACTTTTTAAATCAAAACCAGGTTTCTGCAGAACTCGTTTCAGTTTATGATTATTATGGTGAAGATTTATCGGAGATGGATTATATCTTCCTGGGAGCATGGACCCACGGGTTATTCGTTCTTTTCCAGCACCCTGATAAGCCCTGGGTTGATTTTGCCCGGCAGCTTCCGGTAATAAATGATAAAAAAGTAATCCTTTTTACAACTTATACAATTGCTGTAGGTAGTATGTTCAGGAAAATGAGAAAGCACCTGCAGGGAAAAAATGGTAACATCGTACTCGAACTTAAATCAAAAAATGATAGTTTGTCACAGCAAAACAAAGATTTATTAACGCGTATTTTG
>JAFGQQ010000369.1 GCA_016935595.1 Bacteroidales bacterium | reverse complement strand
ATTATACGTTTGCAATTAACAGATCAATTAACTTTTTCTGATTATAATAAAGATGAATGGCTAAATATTGAATTACTGTCACTTTTCAAAATGTTGACCCCAGTATAATCGCAATCTTGACCCCCTTAAATTCGGTATGTTGACCCCCTAATAAAATTGTTAAATTAACCTCTTTTACAGGAGGTTTAATTTGGATAAAAGGGAGTTAGACATGTATAAATTGCAAGATGTACTTGAAGATTTGCTTAAAAATATTCCAATAAAACAAATAGCAAGAACAACAAAAATAGCAAGAAATACAATAAGAAAATATAACAAAATATTAAATGACATACTTTTAAAACATCCGGAATTAAAAAGTAGCATTGATCTATTAATGGATGAATTTAGAATTAAGCGTAAAGAAGAAAGATTTAGTGAAAATTTCGGCTGGCTTTTTATTAATAAAACAATTGTAGAATCATATTCTTCCGAATGTAATAATTATTTAAGATTATTTGAAGTGTTACGGCAGCATGGATTTCAAGGCAGTTACTCATCATTATTGAGATTCGTATCAAAAGAAATAAGTCAGAAAGATAATCCGGTTTTCAGAATAGAAACACAAGCAGGCGAAATAGCGCAGGTTGATTTTGGTTATGCAGGTTTGATATACGATGAAGAAAAAAAGGATTTAGTAAAAGCATATGTATTTGTAATGGTTCTGGCTTTTTCAAGAGATGCATATTATGAAATAGTAAAAAGCCAGGATATTAAAACATGGTGCAATTGTCATATAAGGGCATTTGAATATTTCTGCGGAGTACCTGCAATAATCATTCCGGATAACTTAAAAAGTGCAATAGTAAAAGCTTCATTTACTGATCCTGTTGTAAATAAAAGTTATTCTGATCTGGCAAAACATTACGGATTTCAGATAGACCCATGCCTGCCCGGAACTCCGAAACATAAAGGTAAGGTAGAATCAGGAGTTAAATATGTTAAAAATAATTTCATACCGTTAAGAACATTCAATGATTTTTCAGATGCAAATATACAGCTTGCGGAATGGAATGAAAAAACAGCACGGCAAAGGATTCATGGAACAACAAGAAGGAAACCTGTTGAGCTTTTTAGTATGTATGAGCAAAAAGCATTAAAACCATTGAATGTAAACCGGTTTGAAATACCTGTATATAAAGAATTGAAAGTTTACAGGGACATACATATTCAATTTGATAAAGCTTATTATAGTATACCATATGAATTAAGAGGAGTATACGTATTGGCAAGAAAAACTGAAAGCCAGGTTGCAGTATTCTACGAAAACAAGCTTGTAGCTGTTCATATACCCACACAAATCGGTAAAAGAAGAACAAATTTTGATCACTATCCGCCTGATAAAGGCAAATATATGAAATATGACAGTGATTACTGTTTACGAAAAGCAGAGGAAATAGGTGTTAATGTATTGGCTGTTGTAAAAAATATGCTGAATGAAGAAGTTATACGAAACTTGCGTAATGCACAGAACATTATAAGAATGTCAAATAAATACGGGAAAGAAAGACTTGAAAAAGCATGTGAAAGAGCGGTCTTTTTCAATAACTACAGCTATTTTGGGATTAAAAGAATATTGGAACAGGAATTGGATAAACAAAATTATATTTTCCAGGAAGATTCAAATATTAAATTAAATGCACATTATGCAAGAAACATAAAAGAACTTTTAATGGAGGAGGCAAATATTTATGGAAACAACTGCTCAAGTAAAATCTAATCTAAAAGAATTAAGATTGTCATCAATCGTTGAGAATATTGATATGCGTGTTAAAGAAGCAATAAAAACAAAAATGAGTTATATTGATCTACTACTTATTATTACTCAGGATGAATTAGAAAGAAGAAGACATAATAAAAAGGAACTTGCAATTAAAAGATCGCAGTTAGGCAGATGTAAAAACATAATAGAATTTGATTTTGACTTTAATCCCGGAATTAACAGGCAGAAAATAATGAGCTTAATGACCTGTGAGTTTATCAATAAAAAAGAAAATATTATTTTTGCCGGACCAACCGGAGTCGGAAAAACATTTCTTGCAAAAGCTATTGGATTGGAAGCCTGCTGTAAAGGTTATAAAGTATTATTCACTCGCACGGCAAAAATGCTTGATCATATATTCAGTGGTAAGGCAGATAATTCATATCATAAAATAATTGACGGTTATATAAAACCGGATATATTGATCCTTGATGACTGGGGAATGCAGCCATTTGCCGGAAATATGTTAAATATTTTAAATGAAATAATATCTGAGAGATATGAAAAAGGGTCAATGATAATAACCAGCAACAGACCGATTGAAAACTGGGATGAGTTATTTAATGAACCTGTTATTAGCTCAGCGTTGCTTGATAGATTATTTCATAATACACACAAGGTAATTATGAAAGGAAAAAGCTATAGAAGGAGTACAAATAAATTATGAAAAATAAATTAAATATGTTATATGTTTAGGGGGGTCAACATACCGAAAACAAAGGGGTCAGTATGCTGATTTGTGACAACAATATATTGCTAATTATTTAAAATAATAATGTATTGAAATTTATGGAGAAAAATTAATGAATGATAT
>JAFGQQ010000368.1 GCA_016935595.1 Bacteroidales bacterium | reverse complement strand
GATTATCAGGGTTTTAAACAAATATTTTCAACTCTTATTTTGCTGTAAATCAATATTTTATGTCATTATTTAACGAACTATTGTATAGTAAGAGAACAATAAAATAATATGCAAAAAAATAATCTAACAATTCGACTTCCAAAGTTACTATATCGATATTGTAATTCGGATTATATGACCCGGCTCAAAGCCAAATTTGGTTATTATTTAATAATAGCTATAATTTTTGTAATGACTATTATTGTTATTAATTCACTTATACTTCAACATAAAAATCCATTTTTAAATAATTTAAACTGGAATATTATTATTGTAGAAATAGCATTATTAATTATATATTTAATATGCTTTGTTATTTTAATAAAAGGTCATTTTAAAATAGCATCTCACTCTTTACTTATACTCTCCTTTACAATTTTTTGGCTTATAATGTGGTTTGATAAAGGCCTGTTAATAGGTAGGTTAGATACCATAGTTTATGCTTTTGCACTATTAACAGCCACTCCTGCGCTAGTTTATAAGAATAAATATTCAATAATAGGGTATACATTAATAAATATTATAGTACTTGGTATATATTCGGTTTATTTAGAAAAAGAAAATTTAGATTTTTATGTTTGGGAGTATTTTATGGACAATGCCATAGCTATGTTTATTACCGGGATAGTTGCATTTCAAATATTTCAGTTAAATATTTCTTCAATAACCAAAGTTCAAAATGATTTAATAATACAAAATGAAATAAAAGAAAAACTAAAAGCCAGTGAACACAAATATCGTGAAATGATGGAATTATTACCCCAACCGGTATTTGAAACCGATTTAGATTTAAACCTTACTTTTGTAAACCAATATGGATTAGAACTATTTGAATATACTATTAACGATTTAAAAAATGGATTAAATATAAGCCAGATAATAGCCCAAAATGATTTATTAAAAGCGATTGAAAATATACATCATGCATATAATAAAACAATTATAACCGGTAATAGATATAAAGCTTTAAAAAAAAGCGGACAAGAATTACCTGTTTTAATATATACTAATGTAGTGGAACGCGATAATAAACCCATAGGAATAAGAGGTGTATTAATTGATATTACTGAGCGAGAAAAAGCCATAGAACAAATAAATGCAAATGAACAAAGCTTTAGAAATTTATTTGAATTTGCCCCGGTACCAATGATTGAAATTGGCAATGATGAAACAATATATCATATAAATAATGAGTTTTCAAGGGTATTAGGTTATTCCAAAACTGATATTCCAAATTTAAAAATATGGTGGGAAAAAGCATTTCCTCAAAATGATTACCGAAAAAGAATTGAAGCAGAATGGAACAAAAAAATGAAAGATGCATTAACAAACCATACAATAATTGAAAATTTTGAAGCTGTAATTCAAGATGTTTCAGGTTTAAACCATTCAATGATTATTAGTGCTTCATTTTATCAAAACAGCATTGTATTAAGTTTTACCGATATTACTTTACGAAAAAGGGCAGAAGAAGCAATTAAGGAAAATGAACTGTTTCTTAAAAACCTATTAGATTTTTTACCTTATGCCGTAATAATGTATAATACACAAGGAGAATTAATAATGGTTAATAAAGCTTATTGCGATGAAATTAAAATACCACAAACTGAATTACTTGGCAAAAACATTAATGAAATTGATATAATAATAGAAGATAAAAAAATTGAATCAATAAAAAAGAGATTAATAAAAAATGGTTTTGTAAAAAATATCGAATTAAAAGTACTCAATAAAAAAAGAGAAGAGTTTTACATTTATATGTCGAGTCGAGTGTTAAATGTAAAAGGAGAAACTGTTATTTTGAGTAGCTCGGTTAATGTAACAGAAAAGAAAAAAATTGAAAAAGAACTGGATATTTACCGAAAAAAACTTGAAAACCTTGTTAAAGAAAGAACTCAAGAGTTAGCTAATACCAACATTAAATTAATTGAAAGAAACAAAGAACTACATAAAGCAATTGAAGAATTAAATAAGGCGCAACAAAAACTTGTTGAAGCCGAAAAAATGGCATCTTTAGGTATTTTGGCAGCTGGTGTTGCCCACGAAATTAACAATCCTTTAAACTTTATACATGGCGGAATAATTGGATTAGAAGATTATTTTGATGAAAATTTAAAAGAACATAAACAAAAGGTAATAACATTAATTAATGCAATTAATACTGGCATAGAACGAGCTTCGAAAATAGTTACCAGCCTTAACCATTTTAGCCGAAATACCGATTCGTTAGATGAGCAATGTGATATCCATTCAATTATAGATAATTGTCTTATAATGCTCGAAAACCAATTAAAATACAGAATAAAAGTTATAAAAACATATACATCTGAAAATGCTGTTATTACTGGCAACAATGGAAAATTACATCAAGCTATATTAAACATTCTTACAAATGGAATTCAGGCAATTGAAAATGATGGTACAATAACTATAAACACCAATATTATTAACAATAATTTTCAGATAACAATAAAAGACTCAGGAAAAGGAATTGAAAAAGAAAACATAAACAAAATATTTGATCCTTTCTTTACAACAAAAGCGCCGGGTGTGGGATCTGGTTTAGGCTTAGCTATTACTTATAACATAATTAAAGAACACAATGGAAATATCGAATTAAAATCGGAAATAAATGTTGGATCAACATTTAAATTATATATTCCTATTACTACAGACTAATTTTTTCTCACTCTATTTTACCGAATCCAAATGAATTAACCTATTAAGTTTTTTTATCTCAATTATTAAAAATGATGCTGTAATAATTGCCGAAATAGTATCTGAAATAGGTCCCGATAACCAAACACCGTCAAGACCCAAATAATTTGGTAAAATTAGCAACACCGGTATAAGAACAATAACCTGTCGCAATAACGATAATATTGCCGACAATCCGGCTTTTCCAATAGATTGGAAATAATTGCCAGTAAGTCTTCTCAAATAAAAACGCAAAAAAAATTCTCGTTTTTTTCAGCTTGAAATTCTTACTGAAAGCTGCATAAATATTGAGTTT
>JAFGQQ010000367.1 GCA_016935595.1 Bacteroidales bacterium | reverse complement strand
TTATTAATAAAATCGCGCTGCTGTTCAGAAAGTCTTTTCTGTTGCATAATAATAAAAAGTGAATATGTAAAAAATATGATTACAACAAGAAGTATGGTCGAAAAAACTATCCAAACTGAAATATTGCTTAAAATAAACTTTTTACGTGTTGGGAAATTAACTCCAAAATAATATATATAATCGCTGTGTTTTTGGAGGTTTTTGGAAAAATGAGTAGTTTCTGTCTCACCTTCAGAACTTATATAATTTCCATATACCATTTTATCATTATTACAATTATAAATCCCATACTCAAAATCAATATTAATATTCTTGAGATTAAATTCTGATATTAAATAATATTCTAAAATGTTCGGATCAATTTCGCTATTTGTATTCACAACAAAATAACTGGCGGATAATTGATCGACCGGATTATCAATTGGCGGCTGTATATTATTGTATTTAAATATTTTATTTGCCACATTCTGCAATGCAATTTGTATGGTTTGATTAAACTGCTTTTGGCTTGTTGACCAGGCTTTCTGCATCCAATAGATTTGAACGATAATGATGCCTATTATGGCTACTGCTCCTAAAATAATAATTAACCGGAAATTGTTTTGTTTCACAAAAAATATTTAATTAGTCAGTCTGATGGAATTTCTTACAATAATTATTATTTCTGAAAAATGAAAATAGTTTTATATGCAATTCATTCAATAAAATTAAAAAATAATAGTATATTAAGTAATTCCGTTAACATATTATTAACAAAAATTATAATATAATTAACTATTAATATTAGTTAGTATAATTAAATTTGAAAAAAAATTAAATTATTATTTTAAAAAAATGAAAAAAAATATATTATTAACTATTGTATCATTTGTAATATTTCAATTTGGATTAAATGCTCAAAGTATTACAGGTGAACCACAAACCGGCGAACTTGAAAATCCCGGCAGTAAAGCAGCCGTTGAGTGGGAAAATATTGTTTTTGATTTTGGGAAAATCAAAAAAAACCATCCCGAGACATGTTCATTTACTTTTAAAAATACGGGAACTTTACCTGTAATTCTTATCAAGGCAAGAGCCAGCTGTGGATGTACAGGAATTAAATACCCGCGAGAAGCCATTAGACCAGGTGAAACAGGTACTATCCAGGTTACTTATGATGCGGCTTCACTGGGTGCATTCAATAAATCGGTTATGGTTGAATTTAATTTTGAAAATAGTCATAAAACTCTCAGGTTGAAAGGTGTTGTAGTAGAAAATCCTGAAAATTAATTACTATTACAAGTTTAAATAAATAATATTTTTTTAGCTTAAAGCAAATCTTACAATGCTATCAACATGAATTTCGGTAGTATTAAGAATTATTATATCATTAAAATCGTCTTGTTTAAGAATTAAAGGCAATTCTGTCCCGCCCAAAATCAGCCCTTGAATGTTATATGCTTTTTGTAGATTATTAATAATACCAATTAATTCAACCTTAGTTACATCGTTAATTATTCCAAAAACCAATTCATTCATGTATTTATTATGAATATAATTTTGTTGTTTTTTATCGGGTGTAATTATTTGGATATTATACTTTTCAGCGACTTTATTATAAAAACCAGCTTCCATCGTAAATTTTGTACCAATTAACCCGACCTTATCAAGTTCCTTAATTTTAATTTTTTTGCATGTTTCCTCAACAATACTAATTATAGGCATATTAATATTCTCTTTTAATTCGTCAAATATAATATGAGGTGTATTCGCAGCCAAAACACAAAAATCAGCTCCAGCCATCTCAAGCTTATTGACCTCAATCCTTAAAAAACTTACTAATTCAATAAATTGCTTTTGATTAATAAAATTGAGCAATTGAGTCATATTAATGCTGTTTATTATAATTTGCGGATAATCACTTGACTGGACAGCTTTTTTTATTTTTTTAATAATTAACTTATAATAATCAATAGTCGATTCAGGACCAATGCCACCAATTATGCCTATTTTTTTTATTCCCATAATATTTAATAATTAAATTATTCTATCATCCGGTTAATAATAAATTTCTCGCGCTTCTAATCCCACATTTTTGATAATAATTATATGCCTGGGCCGCTCTTTCTCTTATTTATTCACTAGTTTCATTTAATAGCCAGCCATCTAAAGCCCATTCGAGTGTATATGCTTCAGGAGACATTAATCCTGAAGACCAAATTAAAGGATATGCACTCGTTTGTTTTATAAAATTATAAAAATATTCTTTACTATAACAAGCTAAAATAATAACATCCCTTTCATTAGTATCTTTTGCTTCTAAGGTAAAATCAATATTAATCTGATAGAAACATATTAAATTTTAACAAAATTTAATAAATTTATAGTATTTCTATGATATAGTTATATTCTTAAAATATAAAATTAAAGAAAAGGAGAATTAAAAATGAACTTAAAATTATCCTTAAAAAACAAATTACTGCTTTATATTATATATATACCAGCAGCAATTTTTATAATTTCGTCATTATATATAAAAAACAGGTATATAAATACAACTATTCTGCAATATAGTGAATTCTCAGAAAACCAGCTAATTAAGCAAGCAAAATCATATGAATCGTCTTATACAACAATCATAAATCAAATAACAAGTGTAACATCAATCATTGAGGGTGGTGAGAATCTTCCTTTTGAACAAAAAAAACAAATAATAAACAAAACTATTCAAAATTTAATTTTAAAAAACAGCAATATAAACTCTATTTGGATAGATTGGGAATTAAATTATGTCGACAAATCATGGAATAAACCATTCGGGAGGGAAAGGCAGCTATTCAAGAAAGATTTAAATAGTATCACTCGAACAACTGAAATACTCGATTCTTTAAATGAAAATGTTCATTCACTTCATAATAAATGCAAAATATCCGCCCAAGAATTTCTTTCAAATCCAAATTATATAACCAAAGAGGGTAAAATAACCAATGATTATTATTGCGAATATGTTTATCCTGTTATAATAAACGGAAAAATAATAGGTACAATCGGAACTGAAATTCAATTCAATGATTATGCCTTTGAAAATAAATACAAAGGATTTTCATTAAAATCATTTCTGTTATCATCTGAAGGAACTATTTTAATATGCCCTGATAAAAATTTAATTGGTAAAAACATATCCTGGATTTTCAATGAAAAAACTATTGAAAAATACAATTTGAATAAAATTATTAAGAATTGCGAAGAACTTACGTTTGTTGGACAAAGCACCATTTTAAATAATAAATATATTTATTCTTTTTTACCAGCTAAAATTATTGAAAATAGTCAAAACTGGATATTTGTTATTTCATTACCTTTTGAATTAATAAAAAAAATAGTTAATAAAAAATTTTATTCTTTATTATTAATTGGTCTCCTTGTTATTTTAATATTAGGATTCATTATTTATAAAATCGGAAATCATGTTAGTCAATCATTATTTAAAACAAATAAAATACTTGAAAACTTATCTTACGGCGATATAAATGAAGAATACAAATTAAAAATTAATGGCAATGCTGAGATAGAAGAAATTAACCATTCTTTAAATAATCTTATCGATGGATTAAATAAAACAGCAAGTTTTGCAAAAGAAATAGGAAAAGGTAAGCTTGAAATAGAATATGAAAAATTAAGCGATAAAGATACTCTGGGCGAATCGTTAATTGAAATGAAAGAGAGTTTGCTTCATGCCAAAATTGAGGAAAATATGAGAAAGACTGAAGACTCAAAACAAAACTGGTTAACTCAGGGCTTAGCCAAATTTAGTGATATATTAAGAGAAAGCACCGATAATTTAGAAGATTTTTCTTTTAATATTATTAGTAATTTGGTAAAATATGTGAATGTAAATCAAGGAGGATTATTTATTATTAATGAAAATGAAGAGAAAGAAAAATTTATTGAGCTTATTGCCTGTTATGCATATGAAAGAAAAAAATATATTGAGAAAAAAATTAAATATGGTGAAGGTCTAATAGGCAGATGCATACTTGAGAAAGAAAAAATTTATCTGGAAGAAGTGCCCGATGATTATATTAATATCACAAGCGGATTAGGGAAAGACACGCCAAGAAGTTTATTAATTGTACCATTGATTTTAAACGAAGAAGTATACGGAGCTATTGAACTGGCATCGTTTAAGAAGTTTGAAAAACATGAAATTGAGTTTGTCGAAAAATTAGGCCAATCAATTGCTTCCACAATCTCAAACGTTAAAATTAATCTAAGAACTGCAAGTTTACTGGAGGAAACAAGAACACAGGCGGAAGAATTAGCTGCCCAGGAAGAGGAAATGCGCCAAAATCTCGAAGAATTGCAAGCTACACAAGAAGAATCTGCCAGAAGGGAAGCAGAACTTTCGAGTTTATTTAATGCCATGAATGCTTCTTTATTGGTTGCCGAATTGGATCTTGAAGGAAAAATAATTACAATAAATAATGATTATGCAAAATTATTGAACAAAAATAAAAATGATTTAATTGGAGAAAATTACAAAAATATCGTAGCATCATATGGTAGTGATGAAGTAAATATTAATAGAATATGGAATTCATTAAAATCTGGAGAAATTATAAAAAACACAATATGTTTAATTATTAACAATAAAGAAATCTGGATAAATCAAACATTTGCTCCTATTTTGAATACTGAAGGCCATATTACTAAAGTATTGAACATTGGAACCGAAATAACCGAAATGAAATTACACGAACAACAAGTAAATAAACTGTTAAAAGAATCCCAAATTAAAAATGATGAATTATTAAAAGCCCAGGAAGAAATTACATTTGAAAAATATTTGTTCGATATGCTCCTGGAAAATGTTCCTCAAAGGGTATTATTCAAAAATCGTGAAAGTAAGTTTATACGTGTAAGTCGTTCATTGGTAAAAAAGATAGGCGTAAAAGATGCTAAAGAAGTAATTAATAAATCTGATTTCGATTTTCTAAAACCCGAATTTGCCGAAAAAACTTTTCAGGATGAACAAAATATTATGAAAACCAAAAAGGCATTGGTAAATTTCGAAGAGTATGAAAAAACACCTGAAGGAAAAGAAATCTGGAAAGTAGTCTCAAAAATACCTATGATTGATGAAAAAGGAGAATGTATAGGTTTATTTGGTATTATAAATGAAATTTCCGACTTTAAAAAATTAGAAAAAGAAGCTATTCAAAAATCACAAGAACTTGAAATGCAGAAAAAAGAATTATTAAATGTCCAGGAAGAAATGGAAAAAGAAAAAACGCTAATGGATGCTTTAATGGAAAATATACCCGATTCTATTTATTTTAAAGACCAACAAAGCCGTTTTATCAGGGCAAGTCATTCTATGGTTAAAAAATTTCAGGTATCCTCTATTGAAAAATTATATGGAAAAACAGATTTTGATTTTCATGGCAAACAACATGCACAGGAAGCATTTAATGATGAACAAAACATAATTAAAACAGGTAAACCTATAATTAATATTGTTGAAAAAGAGGAATTCGATGATGGAAGGTTATCATGGGGTTCAACAACAAAAATGCCATTGAAAGATAAAGAAGGAAAAATAATTGGAACTTTTGGCATAACAAAAGATATAACCGAATTGAAAAATTTAGAAATTGAATTACTTGAAAAGAACAAAAAGTTAGAACAAATTGTTAAGGAAAAAGGATCAAATAAATAAAACTTAATAGTTATTCGAATTAAAAATTAATTTGGATAAATATTCAGAATGATATTAGGGGAAAAAAATTATTATACGTACTATAATATTATATAAAATATAACTATTTTCGCTAAATTTTAAGTATATGCTCAAGAGGGGACCGATTGTTTTCCTGATGCTGATAATAAGCTCAATTTTCATTTTTAGTCAAAAAATATATATTAATGAGTTTTTAGCATCCAATGTGACTATAATTGCCGACATGGTTGATTTTAGCGATTATGCCGACTGGATAGAATTATATAACTCTGAAAATTATGATGTTAATTTAAGCGGGTATTTTTTAAAAGATAACAGGAATGACACTGCAAAATGGTTAATCCCTGAAGGTACAGTTATTGAATCAAAAAAATATTTATTTCTCTGGGCCGATGGTGAAGATGCAAAACCAGGAGACAGATTTGTTCGTCCTTTTGATAATAGCAGCAGCTACGCTGAATATTATCATACAAATTTTAAGTTAAGCAAAGAAGGTGAAGAAATCGCACTATATAATCCTGAAGGAGTTATTGTTGATTATATATCATTTGGAATCCAATTAAATGATGTATCGTTTGGAAGAAAACCCGATGGAAGCTCAAGCTGGTATTTCTTTGGTGAACCAACGCCAAATGCCTCTAATTCAACAGAAGGGCTCACAAACTTAATTTACGCTGAAATGCCCCAAATATCACCAGAAGGAAATATGTATACCAGCACACAAACTATTTCCTTATCAACAACTTCGGGCTTAGCTAAAATCCATTATACAACAGATGGTTCAATTCCAACAAGTAAGTCAACAATATATAATTCGCTTATTTCTGTTAATACCACAACAGTTATTCGTGCTAGAGTTTTCGAAACAGGAAAATTGCCCTCAAAAGTTATAACTCAAACATATTTTATTAATGAACCTAATACAAAACTTCCGGTTATTTCATTCTCAACCGATCCTTATTATTTATGGGATGATGATAAAGGTATTTACGAAAATATATTGAAATTGAAAGAAATACCTATATCGTTGGAATATTATGAATCATATGGAAATAAAAGTTTCACGGTTAATGCCGGTTCGCGAATTGCTGGTTTAAATATCTGGCGCTTTGCTCAAAAGCCACTTACAGTTTACCTGAGAAGTAAATATGGCGATGAAGCAATTAATTATCCTATATTTAAAGAAAAACCCCAGGTTGGTAAAATTACAAAATTAGTACTAAGAAATGCAGGTGACGATTGGAGTGGAGCATATTTTCGCGATGCCATGATGCAACACATTCCGGTTGGTAAAATGGATAATGTTCTGCAAGCTTATCAACCAGCTTTGTTATATCTTAACGGTGAGTTTTGGGGTTTGATAAATATAAGGGAAAAATTTGATGAACAGTATTTTACATCAAATTACAATGTTGCTCCAAACAATATTGACCATCTTCAATATGCATACGATGAATACCATAATTTTAACCTCTATACAGAGATAGGCGATGATACTGATTATAAAGAAATGATTGATTTTTTAGAAAATAACAATATGGCAATTAAAAACAATTTTGATTATATAGCATCTTTAATGGATATTGAGAGTTATGTTGATTGGGCAATTGCTGAAATTTATATTGAAAACACTAGCTGGAGGCATAACCAGGAATGGTGGCGACAAAAAACAAATGAGGGTAAATGGAAATGGATGATTGTTGACCTTGACAGGGGTTTTAATATGGACAATATCAGCAGGAATATGGTTGATGATTTATGTGAAAATATACCTACTGGTAGTACTTATGGCGATCCGATTCTTAAAAATTTATTAAATAACACCGATTTTAAAAATTATTTTATTCAACGATTTGTAACGCATTTAAACTCAACTTTTAACCAAAACCGGGTAATTAATATTATTGATAGTTTACAATTGAATATTGAATATGATATGCCCAAACATATTGAAAGATGGAAAAATGACGGTGGCATAAGTTCAATGGTTAGTTGGAAAGAAGATGTTGAAGAGTTAAGGGAATTTGCAAGGCAAAGGCCTCAATATATTTATAGTCAACTTTCCGAACAATTTGATTTAAATGGAACAATAAATTTAATTGTAAATGTTGAACCTAAATCGTTTGGTAAAGTATATATTAACAATGTTCTGGTTACCGACACTTCCTTTCATGCTAAATATTTTAAAAATATACCTATAAATATCAAAGCTGTTCCCGATATTGGACACAAATTCTTGTATTGGCAAGGAATTCAGGATGGGAGTTCCATGGAAAAAATAATTAATCCTGCTTCAGATTTAAATATTACAGCTGTTTTTGAACTATCAGATGAAACAATTTTATCTTCAATTATCAACGAAAATACAATACTTAATTTAGAAAATTCACCCTATTTAACCAGGGGTGATATTATTGTAAATCCGGGAATTACGTTACAAATAAATGAAGGAGTTGAAATTTTAATGCCCGAAAACGCAAGTTTTTATATTTACGGAAATCTACTTGTAAATGGAACAAAAATAAATCCTGTTACTATTAAACCTAACTTAACTATTGAAGCTGATGAATGGGGAGCAATTTGTTTTAAAAATACAACCGACACATCTAAATTAAATTATTTAATTCTCGAAAAGGCAACTAAAGGAAACGATCCATATAAATTCTTTGCAGCAATTTCGTCATATCACTCAAACTTAATAATGGATCATATTACGATTGAAAATATTTCTACACAACCCATATATACACAATTTGGTCATATTGAATTAAAAAATTCAAAAACCCATTCTTATGGAACTTGTGACCATATTAATATTAAATATGCCGATTATGCTTTAGTTGAAAATTGTGATTTCAGGGGCAATAATGCATTCGATACAGATGCTATTGACTATGACCAAATTTCAGGAGGCATAATACGAAATAACCTTATTCACGATTTTGAAGGATTTAATAGCGATGCAATTGATTTAGGGGAAGAATTAGAAAATGTCTATGTATACAAAAACTTTATTTACAATTGTACAGATAAAGGGGTATCGGTTGGACAAGCATCATCAGCAATTATAGAAAATAATATAATTATAGGTTGTAACATGGGTGTAGGAATTAAAGATTTTAACTCATTCGCTTTTATAAATAAAAATACTTTTTATGGAAATAATATAGGCATTGCCTGTTATGAGAAAAACTTTTTAGAGGGCGGAGGAAGTGCTACTGTTAGCAATACAATTATAGCCGACTCACGTACATCTCCATATTTTATTGATGATTATGGTACAATTGATATCTCATACTCACTTTCAAATAATGTTGAATTACCTGGTGAAGGTAATGTCTTTTCCGATCCTTTACTTGTTAATCCTGTTGCACATAATTTAAGATTATTAAAAAATTCACCATGTATAAATGCTGGCGACCCAAACTCTCCAAATGATCCTGATAATTCGAGAGCCGACATTGGTGCATTTTATTATATCGAAAATTCAGATTATTCAATAGTAATTAACGAAATAAATTATCATTGTACACTAAACTATGATCCGGGGGAATGGATAGAATTATATAATGCAACAAACACAACCTGTGATATTTCTGACTGGACCTTGGAAGATTATAATAGCGGTGAAACATATGTTTTACCACAAGGAACAACTTTATTTCCGGATGATTATTTAGTAATTAGCAGAGATACAGTAAAATTTAAAGCTTATTATGATAATGTTACCAATTTTATAGGAAATCTAAATTTTAGCTTTGATAACTCGGGTGAATTAATTACTCTTTATAATAAAAACAAGGAAGTTGTTGATTCCATGACTTATGGTGATAAATTCCCGTGGCCGGAAGAAGCCGATGGAATGGGATTTACCCTTTCATTAATAAAACCTTACCTTGATAATTCTTTTGCAGGAAACTGGATGGCCAGTCTAATACCTGGAGGATCACCAGGACAAACCAATTCATTTATTCCCGGATTTTCTGACCTTTATATAAATGAGTTTTTAGCATTGAACGATAGTTTAAATGCCGATGAATTTGGCGAATACGACGATTGGATTGAAATTTACAACAACAGCGATTTCCCATTAAGTGTTGCAGGATTATACATTACTGACGATTTTACTCAACCGAGAAAATATCGGATACCTAATACAGATCCACAAAAAACAACAATTTTACCAAAAGGATTTCTTTTGCTTTGGGCTGATAATGACACCGATCAAGGTTTGCTGCATTTAAATTTCAGGCTCGATGGGCAAAGTGAAGAAATAGGACTGGTTAGTTTAAACGGAATTGACTTTATTGATTCCGTAAGCTTCCAATCTCAAAAATCAAAAATATCTTTCGGCAGACAGCCAGATGGTTCTAAAAATTGGATTGAGCTTATTCCCTCGCCATCGCATACAAATAATTATACATCTATTGAAAACTTATTTACCAAAAAAGGTTTAGAAGAAAATATTCTAATCTTCCCTAACCCGGCAAATAGAAATGTTAACATTTCATTGAATAACATTTATAACTCAAAAGTTAAAATTGAAATTATAAATACATTAGGACAGATAATTGACACTAAAACATATGAAGTTTCTAACAGTTTATTTTTGAAATCACTCGATCTGGCCCCCGAAATGCAGGGATTATATTTTATAAGAATTACAGTAAATAATATGTATACTGTAAAAAAGCTTATTGTGAACTGATAAGTTATTCAGAATGCTAAACTAACATAATGTATTTCTTAAAATCCAAAATAAAACTATTTAAAACATATTTTACATTTATTATAATTTCTGTTTGTCTAAACATTCACTCACAAAATAATCCTATAAAAAAATTAATATTCGTTCCTCATCCGAGAAGTGATGATAAGGTAAACCAAAGTGTTATTAAAGCTATAGAACAAACCGATTTTTCTATATATGACATGATTTTACTTGGAGGTGATTTAACCTACTACACAACCATCAGCCAAAAATCAATTGATTATTGTGACAGTATTTTTAATTTAGGCAGTGAAAATACTCTCTGGGCGGTTGGAAATCATGATTTAAACAATAAATCATTGATTATTGATTATACTCATCGACCAACTTTTTATACTTACACAAAAGACAATATCACATTTCTTGTACTCGATACAGAAATTGATAGTAAAAACTTTAATAGCAGTTTTATATCCGGCGAACAATTAAATTTTATAAAAGAATTAACTGATACTATCTCAAAATCCGATTACCTTATATTATTGCACCACCGCCTAATATGGATGATTGGCAATGAAGACCTGGCTGGAAAAATCGATTCAGTTGGAGCCAGTACCAGGGAACTTGACACTACGAACTTTTACCAAGAGGTTTATCCTCTTCTTCAAAAAGCAAAAAAAAACGGGGTAAAAATATTATGCCTGGGAGGCGATAGGGCAGATATAAATATTGAATATACTGCGGAGGATAGCATAACTTTTTTGGCTTCAACCATGGTTCCTGCATTCGATGATAATACAAATCATGTTATAATCTTAAATCATGAAATAGATTCAGGCACTATTAACTGGAACTTTATACCTCTTAGTGAACTTGATAAAAATAAACCAGACACTAACATTATTAATATAATTAATAATTCGTTATTTGACAAAATAAAAATATACCCAAATCCTTCAAATGGAGACATCTATATTTCAAATAACAATCTATCGGAATCGGAAATAATAGTTCAAGTTTTTAATCTCTCTGGAATTCTGGTCTATTCTGAAATTATTGAATTAAATAAAAATTATTATACTAAAATTAATTTCAATAAAAAAGGAATCTATCTTTTTAAAACTATATTAAATAATGAAATATATTTCGAAATAATAATAATTAAATAAATTAATCTTAGAGATATACTTTTTATAAATTCCGTAAATTTTTTAACTAACTTTAAAAAAATTATTGTTTAATATAACTCTGTCCCTGATTTATCGTTTTATTTGTAAAATTTCATATTCATGTTAAAAACAATTTTTACTAGTTTAATTTTAATATTCTTTCTCACTTTCAATTTAAAAGCCGGGATAGATTCTACTTATCTTGATAGTATTCCGGATAATGCATTTCAGGTTGGAGAAAAATTAATATACGAAGTAAGATACGGAATGATAAGAGGCGGGGAAGCTGCCTGTGAAGTTGGTATTATTCCTTATGGTTATTCATATGCGTACCATTTTCAAACTATAATTGAAACCGCAGGTATTGCTGAAAAAATAGCTATTGTAAAAGATATATATGAAAGTTTTGTTGAAATTGAATCAATCTTACCAATTAAAGCAGTTAGAAATATCAGGGAAAATAACTATACCTCATATAATGAAGTTGTTTTTAACCGAAAAGAAAAAAGCATATTCAGTTCCAAAGACGGAGATGTGGAAAATGTGCCAGATAGTGTAATGGATATTATTTCGGCCTTTTATTATACAAGAAGTTATATGTATGAATTTGATAACACGGAAAAACCTATTGAATTATATATTTATCTTGATAAAGAAATATATTTATTAAAAATTCATTATATCGAAACAGAAAAAACAAGAACAGAATTCGGGAATATTCAAACCAAATTATTCGCCCCTGTTGTTGAAAAAGGCGATTTTTTTGCTGAAAAACAAGAATTAGAAATATGGTTTTCGGATGATAAAAATTTTATTCCTGTTAAAATAAGTGCAAAAACACCTGTCGGTAAACTTAAAATATTACTTAAAGAACATTCTGGTTTAAAATACGATTTAAAAACCTATAAAGAAATCAAAAAAGAAAAAGAAGAAAAGGATGAAAAAGAATTCTTTATGAAAAAAATATTTAACATTTTTAAAAAAGATTAAAGTAATATTTTTAGCTTTTTCAGATAATATGAGGTTAAATAATCCATTACTTAAAAATCTGCTTCCGGGATTAATCCCTTTGTTCATTTTTATTATAGCAGAAGAAATATGGGGACTTAAAACCGGTTTATTTATTGCTATAATATTTGGTATAGGCGAATTCATTTACACTTTTATTAGAACAAAAAGAATTGAAAAATTCATTTTAACCGATATTTTACTATTAACTACACTTGGCGCTATTTCTATCATTCTCGAAAATGATATTTTCTTTAAGCTTAAACCTGCATTAATTGAATTTATCTTAGCAGTAATTATTGGAATATCGGTATTTAGCCCAAAAAACCTCGTTCTATCAATGTCAGCGAGATATTTAAAAAATATGCAAGTGAACGATGCAATGCAAATGCAATTGAATAAAAGCTTAAAAATTATATTATTTATAACAATAGGCCATATTGCTTTAATTATATATTCATCATATTATTTATCAGATGAAGCATGGGCATTTATAAGCGGAGGTTTATTTTATATATTGTTTATTGGATATTTTATATATGAATATTCAAAAAATAAACTCAAAAACTTAAAATATAGAAAAGAAGAATGGTTGCCGATTGTAAATGAAAAAGGAGAATTAATTGGGAAAAAACCTCGATCACTTTGTCATCATAAAAAAAACAAACCATTACACCCTGTAGTACATTTACATGTTTTTAATAAAAGTCATAAATTATTTTTACAAAAACGTCCAATATCCAAAGATATTCAGCCTGGGAAATGGGATACTTCAGTTGGTGGACATATATCATTTGGTGAAGATATCGAAACCACATTATTACGAGAAACACAAGAAGAAATAGGACTCAAAGAATTTAAGGCAAATTTTATAACTCAGTATATTTGGGAATCGGATGCCGAAAGAGAATTTATTTTTATGTTTTATACAATAACAGATAATAAATTAAATATAAATATTAACGAAGTTGAAGAAGGCAAGTATTGGAAATATAAAGAAATTGAGGAAAATTTAGAAAAAGGTGTCTTTACACCTAATTTCGAATATGAATACAACATTCTTAAAAATATAATAAAAAAGCTCGAAGAATAAAAGCAATCCTTCAAGCTTAATTAAGTACAAATTATTAACAAAATTCTATAAGAAATTAAAATTTGATATAAAATATTAAAACAACTAAGAATATTTTGCAGGTATATAATCATAAATCCTGATCAACTTAAATTGATCATAAGGTAAAGGTTGTACAACATATCTTTTTCTTCCGTTTGAGTATAGTAAGTAAGGATTATACTCAAAGCAATCAATATTTGTTGGCTTAATACCTAGTTCATATAAACCAAATTTAGAAATACATTGACCGGGTTCTAACTTAATTTGTGAAGCTAAAAGAGTTTTTTCTTTAGTGGCTACTAAAACATTTTCCATAGTGATTAGGTTTAAAAATTAGGCTATTAAGATATCTTTTTATCCTTTTAAAGTCAATGGACTGAGGATGATTTATATTCTAAAAAAAAATGATATAAATCATCTTTTCTCTTGAACAGAAATTTATTAATGAGAGACCTTTGCAAAACTCATGTAAACTGTCATTCCGTACTTGTTACGGAATCTATAAATTATTGACAATCAAAAATTCCTGATCAAGTCAGGAATGACACAAATTAAGAAATTTATAGTTTTGCAAAGGTCTCAATGAATAATTCAAATAAATTCATTTTAAGAAGAATCAAGCAAATATGGTTTTTGCATTCAAAATTTAATTTAATATTTTTGACTTTAAATATGATTTTGAAAAGCCGGGCATTTAGCTCAGTTGGTTTAGAGCGCATGCTTGACAGGCATGAGGTCACTGGTTCGAATCCAGTAATGCCCACAAAACATTCGTGAAACATTGCCTTAACAGGGCATAGATCGAGGATTCAAACATATTCATAAGTAAAGCATTGAGAAATAAATGTATGAGCGATTTATCCCTTAAATCCAACAAATAAAATCATAAAAACTTATGGAGAAAGTATAAGTCTTCTAAAATTTAAAATAAATACTTGTTAATAATTATATCATTTACTTTAAATCTTAATAACAGCAATCACATCATTTTATCAATATTAATCATTAATTTTTATTTAATATTATTACACAACAAACGAAATAAGTATCTTTGAATCTTTTAAAATAAATGTTAATACAATGAAATTAAATAAACCGTTAATTTATATATTAATAGCAACGGCTA
>JAFGQQ010000366.1 GCA_016935595.1 Bacteroidales bacterium | reverse complement strand
TTAATTTATTTTTATTCCAAAATTAGATCTTTTTATTGTAAAAAAAATATAATTACTATACTTATAGAATAAAAGGAAGGAAGGAAAAACAATGCCTAATGCAATAATAAAATATTGCATTATTTTTTTTGTCTATTCTCTAGCATTTTCAAATCCATCGTCTTCAGATGTAAAATCAGGCGATGTAACTTTGCATGCTAGTGGAAATACACTGTCTATTATTCAAAAATCTGATGCAGCTATTGTTAATTGGAATGATTTCTCAATAAAAGAAAATGAGATAACGAAAATTATACAACCTTCTTCAAAATCTTCAATCTTGAATAGAGTTACCGGAAATAATATCTCTTTGATTAATGGAAAATTATCTGCCAATGGTTGTGTTTATCTTATCAACAAAAATGGAGTAGTAATAGGGCCAAATGGTGTTGTTAATGCAAATTGCTTTTATGCAAGTACTCTTGAGATGATGGATGATGAGTTTTTATCATCAAAAGATATTACTCTAAGAGGCTCTTCTTCATGTAAGATTATTAATCATGGAACAATAAATACTTCTGATGGAGAAGTTTATTTAATTGCTAAAGAAGTGGAAAACTATGGAAATATTGATACTAATGGAAATCCAGTAAATATAATTGGGGCAAGTGAGGTTTTATTAGTTAAAAAGGAAAATAATGCAATATCTATTAAGACTAAGAAAGAATGCTTGAAAAAATTAAAAGATGATCTTAATAATTCAAATCCATATTCATATGCTATTAATTTACAAGAAGATGATGACAAAATTATATCCAATGAAAATACTAATGTAATTGTAAAGGGTACAATAAATGCGAAAGATTCAAAAGTTCATATTTTTGCTGAAGATATTACAATAGATAATGCTTTAATAGATGTGTCGGGTTCAAATGAAAAAGAAGTGTTAATAGGAGGCGATTTTCAAGGCAATAATTCAAGTTATAAAAATGCTAAGAATGTTTTTATAACTGAAGGCTCAATTATACAGGCATCTGCTAAAGATTCAGGAGATGGGGGAAAAGTAATTGTTTGGTCAGATAAAAAAACTGATTATTATGGAAATACATTTGCACAAGGAGGCTCGGCATCAGGAGATGGAGGTCTTGTAGAAATATCTGGAAAAGAAGTTTTAAATTATAAAGGAAGAGTCTTCACATTATCTGAAAATGGTCAAAATGGAAAGCTTTTGTTAGACCCATATAACATTACTATCTCAACTGCCGCAACAGCAAATGGATCCTTTGATGGTGGAGATCCTAATACTTTTACTCCTAGTAATACTCCCAGTGTTTTAAATAATTCTGATCTAGTTTCTAATCTGGCATCAACAGATGTTATTGTTAGTACAGTTAATGGCGGGGGCGCAGAGCAGGGAAATATTACAGTATCGAATGATATTACTTGGGGAGCAAAAACAAAATTATCCTTGCTCGCTGAAAATAAGGTTTTTATTAATGATCCTGTTACTATAAGCAATACAAGAAATGTTCAAGAAAATTTTGATGCAATAGAAATAATTGGATCTGGGTCAGTAGCCGGAGCTACATACATAGGCGTGGAAAATGAAGGGATAATCACTTCAATATATGGAAATATTTATATTAGAGGACAGGGAGGAGATACTGGATCAGATAATTATGGCATATTTGGAGATAATAATTCAGAAATTTCATCTACAGGAACAGGATCTGAAGCCGCAACAATTACGATAATAGGTATCGGAGGAGCAGGAACTGATAATAACAGGGGAGTATACTTAAATACATCAACTATAACATCAGCGTATGGTGCTATATCAATTACAGGAACTGGTAATGGAAGCGGAATCAGTAATTATGGTGTATATCATTATGATAGTTCAGAAATTTCATCTACTGGTGATGGAGCTTCAGCAGCAACAATTACTATTCAAGGTACCGGAGGAAATGGAACAAATACAAATCGTGGAGTATATGTTTCTTTATCTACAATAACTTCAAAAGATGGCGCTATATCAATTACTGGAACTGGAAGAGGTTCCGGGACTGATAATCGTGGAATATATAATTCAGGGGGAACTATATCTTCTACAGGAACTAGTGCAACAGCTGCAAGTCTAGCTATTACAGGAACAGGAAGCGATGGAACTTCCGGGAATTCTGGTGTTTATTGCTCTTCCTCCTCTATCACTTCTTCCGCTTTAGGGGCTTTGTCAATTACAGGAACAGGAGGAGATGGAACATCTTCAAATTATGGCATATACACTGCATCTGGAGCGACAATTACAGCAGTTTTAGGTTCCATAACTCTTACAGGAACAGGTGGCCAAGGAAGTGGAGATTCTAATAGAGGAATTTATCATTCTGGTGCTTCTACTATTTCTTCTACAGGGACAGGAGCTTCAGCTGCTACTATAACTATAACTGCAACTGGTGGCTCTGGAGTATCTTCCAATCGTGGATTATATAATAATAATTCAACTATCACATCAAAAGATGGCGCTATATCAATTACTGGAACGGGAAACGGAACAGGTACAATTAATTATGGAATTTATAATTTTGATAGTGCAGTAATTTCATCAACCGGAACCGGAACATATGCCGCTTCTATTACGTTGAATGGGACAGGCTCTAGTAACGGTACTTCGGATAATAACGGTGTTTATAATTTAACTTCGTCTGTCATTTCATCTGTAGATGGGGATATTTCAATAACTGGTGTAGGGAATGGATCTACTACTGATTGTATTGGAATATTTAATGATAATTCAACCATAGAATCAACGGGGTCAGGATCCTCTGCTGCAAAAATTACTCTTATAGGGACTGGTGGAAACGGGACAGATGATAATATAGGAGTTTATAATAATAATAGTACTGCAATCATTCGATCAGTAGATGGAGATATATCAATTACTGGAACAGGAAGAGGCTCCGGAGATAATAATTATGGTATTTCTATTGATGACGGAGCAATAGTTCAATCTACGGGTACAGGAGCATATGCTGCATCTATAAATATGACAGGAACAGGATCGAATGGAACAGAACGTAATTATGGGCTTGCTATTACATTGGCAGGTTCTACGGTTACATCAGTAGATGGAGATATTACACTTACAGGAACAGGACAAGGAACAACAACAGATAATTACGGATTATATAATTATAATGGAGGCACAATATCTTCAACAGGAACTACAACATCTGCTGCAACCATTACATTAACAGGGACAGGAGGAAATGGAACTAATGCAAATAGAGGTGTCTACAATAATACAAGTACTATTACTTCTGTTATAGGAAATATTAATATAACAGCAACGGGAGGGGGTAATGGAACAGGGGTAAGTAATTATGGATTATATAATTTTGATAGCGGAGTAATTTCCTCAACAGGAACTGGGACAAATGCCGGAACAATTACCATTACAGGAACAGGAGGAAGCGGCACTTCAGATAATAGGGGTGTTTATAATAATGGCTCAACAATTACATCTTCAGATGGAGATATTTCAATAACTGGAACAGGTAATGGTTCAACCATTGAGAATTATGGTGTTTATAATTTTAATAGTGGAACGATATCTTCATCAGGAACTGGAACTTATGCAGCTGATATAACTATACTTGGTGTAGGAGGGGGTGGAACAAATAATAACTATGGAGTTTATAATGAAGGAGTATCAGATATTACATCAGTGGATGGAAATATAACAATCGAAGGTTATAGCAATGGTACTGGAACTGGAAATTATGGAATAGTACATGAAGGAACATTGGGAGACGGAACGACAACAGGAAATATTAAATTAGGGGCTGACACGAAACTTTATTCAGGAACCATTCAAACTACTGGTATATTAACTTTGCAACCTTATACAACAAGTTACCCATTGAATATTGGAACTGGAACGAATGATTATATATCAACAGCAGAGTTACTTACTTATACTACTGGTTATGCAATGACTATTTTCGGAAGGAGTAACGGTTCTCATGCAGTAACATTAGGAGATGGTTCAGGTTCTTTAACTGTTGGTAATAATGCATCATTTAGAGGGGATAATATAATATTGACGGAACCGCTTATCGCAACCGGATTAACTATAAACATGTTTATAGGACAAGTAAATAATGGTACTTTGACATTAAATTCGACAATAACTGCTTCTAGTATAAATGTTTATGGTACAACATATACAAGCAATACTATTGAAGCGTATGATATAAATAATTCATGGAATATTATAGGTAGGAATAGAGGGTATTTAACAGGCGGTATTAATTTTTACAATGTTCAGAATTTAACAGGTGGAATATATAATGATCTATTTATACTATACGATGGTCAAGGAGTAGATGGAATTATTGATGGTGGAAATTCTTCTGGTAACACTTTAGATTATTCAAAATATACCACGCCTGTTTATATTAATTTTGATAATCAGACGGCAACTAATATAGGCGGTTATAGAAATATACAATTTTTTATAGGAGACAATATCGCTTCAATTATTTCTACTATAAATAATATGTTTTTGAGTCAAAGAATCTATATTCATAATGCTTATAGTCCATTATTTTTTATTCTATCAAGATTTGCACAAGATTATTTTTTACATAAAAATGACTTTAATACTTTAGGCAATTATGAAATAATAATGAAAAATATTATTATGACATTAGATAAATGAAAGTAAAACTTGTTTTATTAGCTTTTCTTTGCGTGTTTTCATGTCTATATTCAGTAGAAAATATTCTGGAAGATATTACTGTTAAATTTGTTACTGCAGAGCCTTCTTCTTCAGGATATATTTCAAAAGAAATATCTTTTATGAATCTTGATGATCCAAAAAATGAATTAGATGTAAAACAAATCGATGTTATACATAAGAATCTTTCGTCGATAAAAAAAATTCTTCAGCCTTTTTTTTATAAACCATTAAAGGAAACTTTCTGCGGTGATATAAAAGATAAGATAGATCGATATCTTGACGATAAGGGGTATAAGTTATTCTCTGTAAAATGTGTTCAGGAGGAACGAAAAATAATAGTCACAATTGTTTTTGGTTATTTGGGAAAGAAAATCGTTGTAGGTAATAAGTATTATTCGGATAAGGAAATATTGTCAAAAATACGAGTGTCGTCCGGTGAACAAATTAATACAACAAGAATTGAAAATGATCTTTTTTGGCTTAATACTAATCCGTACCGTAGCGTTAGTTTAATTTATACACCGGGGGAGACGTTTGGTTCTACAGATATTATTTTAGATGTTAACGATAGAAACTTTTATCGGGTTTACAGCGGTTATGAAAATACAGATAACAATATTGGAGGAAATTCAAGAGTATTTGTAGGAATAAACAGTGGAAATTTCTTAATGTTAGATCAAGAATTAAATTATCAGTTTTCATTTTCTCCTGAATTTGAGGAATACAGGGCACATTCAGGATCATATATTGTTCCTCTACCATGGAGAAATTTTGTAAAATTTTTTGGAAGCTACGTACATTCAGAACCTGATTCTGGTAAGGGTGTGAGATCTAAAGGTCGAAATTGGACAGCATCCGGACAATATGTATTTCCTTTTACAACGAACAATTTTTATAAACACTCAGTATCTTTTGGTTATTTATATCAGAATTTGAATAACTTTTTTGAATATAATTTAATAACACAAAAAGATAATCGGGTAGATATTTCACAATTTTTAGTTTTTTATGAGCTTGTAAAGGAATTTAATAAAAGCTCTTTTCGATTTGACATTAGAACTTTTTATAGTCCTGGAAATATGACGCCCCATAATAGAGATAGATATTTTCAGGCGGAGAGATCAGGAGCGAAAAGTAATTATTTTTATGGATTAATTGGTGTTGATAGTTTGATACATCTGAAAAAAAATTGGTTTTGGGCTTTTGCAATAAGAGGGCAAGTTTCTTCTACAAAATTAATGCCGACGGAAGAATTATCATTAGGCGGAATTCATTCAATAAGAGGGTATAAGGAAAATGTTGTTATAGGAGACTATGGTCTCATTATGAATAATGAAATAAGACTAATGAATATACCAATATTTAAAACAATTAATAATAATTTAGTTTTATTACTTTTTAATGATTATGGATTTGCAAAAGAGATTGATGCAAATCTTTTTGAAATAAAAGGATCTTGGCTAATGTCTATGGGGCCAGGGTTAAGATATAATATAAGTGATTACTTCAACTTAAGGTTTGATTATGGTTTTCAAATCAATAGAGTATATAAAAATAGTATAGGTAAAGCTCATTTTCAAGCGGTTTTAACGTATTAAAAATCTTTGTTTAAAATAATATTTATATATCATAAGTTTAAAATCGACCAAGATAGAAGGAAGATAAAATGAAGTATTATATCATTATTTTTTGTGTATTATTATTACAATCTTTTACAAATCCATCATCTTCAGATATAAAAGCTGGAGATGTTTCTATTCATTCTTCTGAAAAAACTATGTCAATTATTCAAAAATCAGACACAGCAATTATTAATTGGAAGGATTTTTCAATAAAAGAAAATGAAATAACAAAGATAACACAACCTTCTTCAAAATCATCGATATTGAATAGGGTTACAGGTGATAAAACATCGTTTATTGACGGAAGACTTGAGTCAAATGGAAGTATTTATCTTATTAATCCAAAAGGTTTAGTTATAGGTCCTAATGGTGTGATTAATGCCAATAAATTTTTTGCGACCACGCTTGAAATGATGGATGATGAGTTTTTATCAGGAAAAAATATTACTATTTCAGGATCTTCCTTATGTAAAATTATTAATAATGGAACTATAAAAACTTTTGGAGGGGAGGTTTATCTGATAGCTAAAGAAATTGAAAGTTATGGAACTATTGATGCTAATGGCAATCCAATTAATATTATAGGGGCAAATGAGATTTTATTAATAAAAGAGAAGAATAGTAACGTTGCTATAAAACCAAAAGCAAAAAAAATTAAGAATTATAATCGATATTTTAAGAATTCTAATATTTATGAATGCGCAATGAATTTGGAAGAAAATGATAAGAAAATTATTAATAATGAAGATACAAAAGTTATGATTGCTGGAACATTAAAGTCTAATGATTCTAAAGTTCATATTTTGGCAGAAGATATTAATATTTATAATGCTGTAATTGATGTTTCTGGAATTAAAGAAAAAGAAGTGTTGATAGGTGGAGGATTCCAAGGTAAAAATTCCGATTATGTTAATGCCAAAAATGTCTTCATGTCTGAAAACGCTGTTATAAATGCATCAGGAAAAGATACGGGAAATGGCGGAAATGTAGTTGTTTTCTCAGATCAAATTACTTCGTTTTATGGAAAAATATACTCTCAGGGAGGTAAAATTTCCGGGGATGGTGGTTTCGTTGAAGTGTCAGGGAAAAAATTTTTAAATTATAAAGGAAAAGTATTCACTATTTCAGAAAATGGAGCAAAAGGAAACCTTTTGCTTGACCCTTATAATATTACAATATCTACTGATACAACAGCAAATGGTTCTTTTGATTCTGAAGATCCGAATGTTTTTTCTCCTAGTGATTCTGGGTGTATTTTGAATAATACTGATTTAACAGATGCTTTAGCTTTATCAGATGTAATTGTTCAAACTGATAATGGAGCTGGATCAGAACAAGGAAATATAATTGTTGATGCAAATATAAGTTGGGCTGAACAAACTACTTTATCATTATTGGCTGAAAATAAAGTTATTATTAATGAGGGTGTTACTATTAGTAATACTAATGAAGTTGCAACAAATTTTGATGGAATAGAGATTATAGCTTCAGGAGGAGCTACAAGTGCAAATTATGTTGGATTAGAAAATAGGGGAACAATTACTTCTTATTATGGGAATATCTCTTTGCAGGGGCAAGGAGGAGATACATCAAGTGGAAATTATGGGATATATAATAATGTGGGAAACATCTCGTCTACTGGAACCGGAACGAATGCGGCTACTATAACATTAGTAGGAACAGCAGGAGCAGGAGTAAATAGAAATTGTGGAATATATAACAATGATTCTTCAATTACTTCTATAGATGGAAATATAACCTTAACTGGTACAGGCAATGGAACGGGAGAAAATAATTTTGGAATTTTTAATTCAGATAATACGACATGTTCTTCTACTGGAACAGGCTCACACGCATCAGATATTACAATGACAGGAATAGGTGGAGACGGCACAAATGGGAATCATGGAATTTTTAATGCTATTAATTCTAGCATCACGGTAGATGAGGGTGTAATAGAATTAACAGGAACAGGACAAGGCTCAGGTTATGATAATTGTGGTATTTATAATTATGGATCTTCTATTTCTTCAACAGGAACAGCTGTAACAACAAAAGCGATTACTTTAGAAGGAACTGCTAGCATTGGGACTAATAAAAATAGAGGTATTTATAATTTTAATAGTACTATTACATCAGATGAAGGTAATATAAGTTTAACAGGTACAGGAAAAGGATCTGGAAAATCTAATAGTGGAATTTATAATAAAAACTCATCTATTACCTCAATTGGGACAGGAGCAACCGCTGGCAATATTTCATTAGATGGTACAGGGGGAGAAGGAACAGATTTTAATTCAGGTATATATAATAATAGTTCAGTCATTTCTTCTATAGATGGGCATATGAATTTTAGCGGTAATGGTAAAGGTTCTGGAATTAGTAATTATGGGTTAAGTAATAGTAATGGAGCTATAATTTCTTCCACAGGAGATGGTGTGACTGCTGCTAAAATAACAATTAATAGTACAGCAGGTGAGGGTTCTGAGAATAATTGTGGTATGTTTAATCAATCTAGCACAATCACTTCAATTAATGGAAATATTTTAGTTCTATCGCATGGAAAAGGTCCTGTTAGAGCTCATGGAGTTTTTAATTTTGATTATTCAACGATTTCTTCTACAGGAGAAGATTTGAATGCGGCTTCAATACATATAACTGG
Source organism: Bacteroidales bacterium (assembly GCA_016935595.1). Next base: position 2,084 of record JAFGQQ010000366.1, on the reverse strand, counting down.
ATATAAAGGAGGGGGGAATAAAAATTTTGGAGTATATAATAAAGCCTCAGCAATCACTTCAATTACTGGGTTAATTCTTTTAGGCGGAGATGATGTTGAAAATGAGCCTGATTAATTCTTTTTCTTCTATCGATTAGTGGAATAGAACTTATTAAGAAGCTTAATACCTTCAGGAGTTGACATTAATTTATTATAACTATCTTTGGTTGCAATAGTTACTGCTTTTTTTAAAGATAATAATGGAACAATACTTGAGCCTATTGTAGCAAAAGTGAGTAAACAAGTTAAGTACGCAGGCGCTGCAAATAATGATGTCGGAGATAATATAGTCAGAGTAAGAAATGCATAGCATGGCAAATTAAATGTTGTATAAGCATCCCATATTCTTATAGTTGCAAAGTATCTTTTTTTAAAATCTTCAAAAATGCTCTGTAGGGATTCTTGAGAAATTATTGAAGGTTTTTCATATGCTGGGTTTGTAATAAATCCATCTTGACCTTTCTTCCATAGTTCTTTAAAAAATGGTCTTTCATATAAAGGATTAACAATATATCCATCCGAATCCTTGTTTAATTTTTCATTAAGGCTTGGATGAATAGGGTTGTAATGCCAGTTTATTGGTTGGTCTAGCGATTTAATTGTTATGCTTGACATATTGTTTAATATGGTTAGTTTGGTATTATTATAACAAATTAATTTCCTTGTTTTAAGTTAATTTAAAATTAAAATTATTTATATATAGTTTATTAAAATTAATTGATTGTTAAGTTAATTATTTGATATAATCATTGCAAAAATAATATAAATTGGAAAAATGAAAATTAAAAATTTTATTACTAAATTTTTTAAAAAAATTTTTATATACCTTGTAATTCCATTTTTTGCTCTTACAGCTTCATTTAAAGGGCCGAATTATGAATATCTAAAAGGAAAGATATCTCATACAGAGGAGTTAAAAGACGAAATAAGCATCATTCAGTGGAATGTATGCCTTGCTGGGTCGCATTCTAAGTCAGCCGGTGGAGTTGAAGATTCTGAAGATAGGCTTAGTAACATTATAAAAAATATTGAAGAGGCTGATGCTGATATAGTTATATTGCAGGAAGCTTATGATAATTCATCTGCAAAGGAAATATTTGAAAAACTTCAGGATAAATATGCAAATATCTACCTTGAAATAGGTTCTGAAGCCAGTAATAAAAAAGGATCTTTTATAGCAAAATTTAATCCCTATTATAAAAGCGGGTTAATGATACTTAGTAAATTCGAAATTAATAACCCTGAGTTTCATTCATTTTCAAATATAGAAGGTGCCCAGTCAATAGTTAATAAAGGGGTTTTTGTTTGGGATTCTGTAATAAATGACAAAGCTTTCTCTTTTGCAGCAACACATCTAAATCCATCCGAAGATGATAGTAATCCGACTCAAGAAGAAGTAGAAGTACGAAAAAAAGAAATAGCTTTTATTTATGATATTTTAAATCAAAAAACAGCTGATTATCAATTTTTATTTGGAGATATGAATATTGATAAACAGAAAGAAGAGTTTTCAAGTTTTGGTGATAGAAAGTTTGATTTGGTGGAATTAAAAGGAAAAGATCATCCAACTAATGCTACGGAAGTTTTAAAAGATGAAAAAGAAAATTCATCAGTATTTAAATTTGATTATCCACTTCAATTTAAAAAAAGTATGTTTTCATTATATTCTCAATATCAGGTTCTTAATCAGGGATTTGATTTAACAAATAAAAATAAGTCTTTATCAGATCATCATCCTACTTTAACAATTATTGCTTTAAATGAAAAAAAAGCTATGTATGTTAGTTTTTTAAAAGCTTTAAATAATGTAAGTTCTATTACAAGAACTGTGTCCTCAATATCTAAATTATAACTACCCGCGGGAAAACCCACGGTTTCAATCGTGAGATGAGAGTGTCTTTTTTTCTTCTTCTAAAAGATGCAGTTATTGTGGGTATATCCATAACGGATTAAAGCTTAATGATAGAGTCTGGAAGTGTCCTTCATGTAAGAAGGCGCTCGATAGGGATATCAACGCAGCTAAAAATATATCAACCGTCGGGCTG
>JAFGQQ010000365.1 GCA_016935595.1 Bacteroidales bacterium | reverse complement strand
GTTTCGGAATAAAGAGACTGGTAGCCACGGAATTTTAACAATTCCCTTCCTTTTCTCCCAAATGTAAATAAATCGAGGTTTCCGGATTTATAATAACTGTAATACTTTGTGTGAATTAGATTAATTACATTTTTTACAACACTTGAATTAAAGCCGCCGCACAAACCTTTATTAGAAGTTATGGCGACAAGCAGTACTTTTTTAATTTCACGTTGTTGGGCATAAATATTTTCGTTGCTTACATCTATCACATTGTTTAAATTGGAAATAACCTCCTGTAATTTATTGGCATAAGGGCGCATTTGAATAATTGCATCCTGGGCTTTTCGCAGTTTTGCAGCCGCAACCATTTTCATCGCACTGGTAATTTGCCGGGTCGATTTTACGGATGCTATGCGTGACCTTATTTCTTTTAAATTCGACATTTTATAAAAAATTCTAAATGTTGAATGCTGAATTTTAAATGTTTGAATATATCATTATTATTTTCCTTTTTTTATAATTCAACACTTATAATTTACAATTTAACAGTTCTATTCTTCTTTCGGTATATATTTATTAGCAACTTCATATGCAGTTTTCTCTAAAATCTCTTCTATTTCAGCATTAATATTTCCTTTGCTGAGTTCGTCAAGGATTTTTTTATGCTTGATTTCCATAAAATCGATGAAATCGTGCTCAAAGGCTTTTATTTTTTCGAGAGGGACATTGCGGAGCAAACCTCTTGTACTGCAAAAGATAATAGCAATTTGGTTTTCAACCGTCATTGGTGAATATTGACCCTGTTTTAAAATTTCAACATTTTTTGCCCCTTTATCGAGAATAGATAAGGTTGCAGCATCAAGGTCGGAACCAAATTTAGCAAAAGCTTCCAATTCGCGATATTGGGCCTGGTCAAGTTTTAGTGTGCCTGCAATACGTTTCATCGATTTTATTTGAGCAGCACCGCCAACGCGAGAAACAGAAATGCCTACATTAATTGCAGGCCTGACCCCGGCATTGAAAAGGTTTGATTCGAGAAATATTTGCCCGTCGGTAATTGAAATAACATTTGTAGGGATATATGCAGAAACATCGCCTGCCTGGGTTTCGATAATAGGTAATGCCGTAAGCGAACCACCTCCTTTTACTTTACCTTCCAGGCATTGCGGAAGGTCATTCATTTTTGCAGCTACTTCATCCGATTCAATAATTTTTGCTGCACGTTCAAGCAAACGGGAATGAAGGTAAAAAATATCGCCCGGGTATGCTTCACGGCCAGGTGGACGGCGTAAAAGCAAAGAGACTTCACGGTAAGATACTGCCTGTTTCGACAAATCATCGTAAATAATTAAGGCATCACGGCCGGTATCCCTGAAATACTCTCCAATTGAAGCGCCTGCAAAAGGGGCATAAAATTGAAGCGCGGCCGGTTCGGCAGCAGTAGCCGCTACTATTACAGTATATGCCATTGCGCCATGTTTTTCAAGGGTTTTTGCAAGATTGGCAATTGTCGACCCTTTTTGTCCTGTTGCCACATAAATACAATAAACAGGTTTTCCTTTGTCGTAATTTTCTTTTTGATTTATTATAGTATCAATAGCAATTGCTGTTTTTCCGGTTTGCCGGTCACCAATAATCAATTCTCGTTGTCCCCGTCCGATCGGGATCATTGCATCGATGGCTTTTATCCCGGATTGAAGGGGCTGATTTACAGGTTGGCGGAAAATTACACCCGGAGCTTTTCTTTCAAGGGGCATTTCGAATTTTTCACCCCCAATTGGACCTTTTCCATCAATTGGTTCTCCAAGTGTATTTATAACTCTTCCTAACATTGCTTCACTAACCTGGATTGATGCAATAAGTCCTGTGCGTTTTACCGTATCACCTTCTTTTATTAAATCGGATGAACCCAGTAAAACTGCCCCGACATTATCTTCTTCAAGGTTTAATACAATTCCTTTTATTCCGCTGTCGAATTCAATAAGTTCATTCGACTGAACATTGGATAGCCCGTAAATTCGTGCAATTCCATCGCCTACTTCAAGTACGGTCCCTACTTCCTGAAGTTCAACTTCGATGTTCAGGGATTCGAGTTTCTTTTTTAGTATTTCAGATACTTCTGCGGGTTTTATTCCTGTCATTTTTATTAGAATTATTCACTATGTATGCTATCAGAATGTGCTGATTCAACTGGAGTTTGGATCATTTCCAGATTAATTTTTTTTAACTTGGAAATAACGCTTGCGTCAAATTGCTGATCTTCAATAGTTAAAACAAAACCTCCGATAATTTTAGTGTTTGTATTTTCTTTTAATTGTATATCAGTATTGAAAGTTTTTTTTGCAATCGATATAATCTTTGACCTGTTTTCTTTATCAATTTTTGATGCAGTTACCAGTACTGCCTGTTTAATACCTTTAAAATTATTATAATTATTAATAAATGAGCGGCTGATATCGGCTAAGTAAATTTCTCTCCGGCTTTGTACAAGTAAATCAATGAAGGTAAGAGTGCCTTGAGAAGCTGATTTCTCAATAATATCAAATATAAGCTTTTTCTTCATGGAAGGTTTAATGGTTGGATTTTTTAAAAGGGTTTTAAAATCTTCCATCATGCACAATGAAGAAATCTGGTCAAAATCCGATTTTATTTGTTCAAGCATACTGCTGTCTTTAGCAAATTCGAATAATGCTTTTGCATACCTGACCACTATTTTACTTTCATTCATATAAAACCATACAATTAATTAATAGCAATATCTTTTATATAGCTTTCTATCAGCTTTTTTTGCTTTTGTTCATCGGCCAGTTGCTGCTTAAGTATTTTTTCAGCAATATTTACAGATAAACCGGCAAGTTTGTTTTTAAGTTCTATAATTGCGGCATTTTTTTCATTTTCAATGGTAATCCTGGCTTGTTTAATAATATTATCTGCTTCGGCATTGGCTTTATAGGTAGCTTCTAAAATAATTTTCTCTTTCAATTCCCTTGCTTCGTTCATAACTTTATCCCTCTCGACTTTTGCCATAGCAATAATTTTTTCATATTCAGCTTCAAGCCTTTCTTTTTCTTCCCTAGCTTTTTTTGCCGATAAAAGGGATTCTGAAATTGTTCGCTCGCGCAATTTAAGAGTATTAACTATGGCAGGCCAGGCTGCTTTTTTCAGGATCATAAAAACAATGCCAAATGAAACCAACATCCAGAATATTAAACCTATGGCAGGTGTAACTAAATTCATTGTTTAAAAATATAAGTGTTTACTATATTTAAATAAACCAGTATTCTTATAAAATAAATGCTTTAATCTTTTTAAATAAAAGATTATGATTTTGTTTTTATAAAAAGAACATGGCAAAAAAATCCAAAATCAGGATTTTTAAATAAAGAGCACAAGCAAACAAACTACAACTGCAAAGAAAGCAATACCTTCAATAAGCGCAGCGGCAACAATCATGCTTGAGCGGACATCGCCGGCAGATTCGGGTTGACGGGCAATTGACTCAAGGGCAGAAACACCAATCTTGCTAATTCCAAAACTGGCACCAACAACTGTTATTGCAGCTCCAAATGCAGCTGCCATTTTTCCAAGTTCAGCGCTTAATAATACAAGTAGAGTTAACATAATTAAAGTATTTAAGTTAATAAATTAAAATATTAATGATGCTCTTCAACTGCCATACCAAAGTATAATGCAGAAAGAAGAGTGAAAACATATGCCTGGATAAAAGCAACCAATAATTCAAGAAATGACATAAAGACAGAGAAAGTCACACTTAAAATTGAAACACCGTAACCAACAATTTGGCTTATTTCTCCAAAAATAAATATTAAACTGAAAAAACCCAATGCAATAATATGGCCTGCCGAAATATTTGCAAATAAACGCACCATAAGAACAAAAGGCTTAATGAACATGCCGACAATTTCGATAATTGGCACAAGGGGTATTGGAAATTTTAACCACCATGGAACAACTGGCGAGTTAAAAATATGCAACCAGTAATTTTTATTCCCATTAAAAGCAGTCATTAAAAAAGTAAAAACAGCCAAAACCAAAGTAACAGCAATATTTCCTGTAACATTAGCCCCACCTGGCACTATTGGGATTAGGCCCATTAAATTATTAATTAAAATAAAGAAAAACACTGTTAAAAGAAATGGGAGGAAACGTTCATGGTTTTTTTCACCAATCGAAGGTTTGGCAACATCATCACGAATAAAAAGAATAACAGGTTCGATAAGGTTTTGCAACCCCCTGGGGGCTTTATATGGGTTTCTTTTATATGTTTTTGCCACAGAAAAAAAGATGAGTAACATAATTATTAAACTACAAAATATGGCGACTACGTTTTTGGTAATCGAAAAATCGAGTGGTTTTATAATTTGGCCTTCAGCGATTTTTTCAAATATTTTATTTTCATCTTCTCTTATGCCATAATAAAAACCTTTGTAATGATGGCCATGGGCAAGCTTTGTTGACATGAAAAAGTGAAATCCTGAATTTTTACTGTATAAAATCACGGGCAAAGGAATTGATACATGATGGCCCTTCCATGTAAAAATATGCCATTCGTGTGCATCTTCAATATGTCCAAAGATGAAACGGTTCGGATCAAATTTTTTCTGGCTGTCATTATGTATTTCACCGGAATTTTCAGCTTCAACAATGTGTTGGTTTTCAAAGGAAATAGTATCAACTTTATGTTGCTGACAGATTCCGGTAAAAGGTACCAGTAAAATGATTATTGTATAAAGAAATATGTTTTTATACCAGTTTTGCATCTAAAAAATGAAACTGTAAAATTAATTAACTATTACGTAATACAAAAAATAAAATTGCACAAATCTTTTGAAATATTTAGAAGTAAAATATTTTTAATCGATAAAAATGAACTATTTTTGTAACCTTACTATTAAATATTAATATAAACAGTTAATATTTGAAAAAATATATCATAGAATTTCTTCCCTGAAGAAAGATATTATAAATGCGATTTTATAAAACAATTATTAACATAAATATTTTAAAATGGAAAGATTACAATTATTTGTAACAGGAGTAATCTTGTCTTTATTCCTGTTTTTTATTCCCGTTTTTGGAGGTGAAATAACAATTGGAACCGAAACTAATCAAAATCACTTGCCAATGAATCCTTACTTTGTCTATAGCTATACGCAATCAATTTATTTGCAAGAGGAGATTGGCCAAACCGGGCAGATTGTTGCAATTAAGTATCGATATAACAATTATGATACTTGGACTGATGATATTGTAGTATACATGGGCACAACCGATAAAACAACATTTGAAGGAAGCTCTGACTGGATTCCATTAACCAGTTTAACCGAGGTTTATTCGGGATCTTTTATAGTGAACACAACTGATGAATGG
>JAFGQQ010000364.1 GCA_016935595.1 Bacteroidales bacterium | reverse complement strand
TCCTTCCCACCATTTTTTCCCATCATTTATAAAAACAACTTTTTCTCCTATTTCAATTACCGAGTTCATATCATGGGTGTTTACAATAGTAGTTGTATTGTACTCTTTTGTAATTTCTTTTATTAAGTTATCAATAACAATAGCTGTTTTTGGATCTAAGCCAGAGTTAGGTTCATCACAAAAAAGGTATTTTGGATTTAGAACAATTGCTCTTGCAATGGCAACCCTTTTTTTCATTCCTCCACTTAATTCAGCCGGGTATAATTGGTTTACATTTTCGAGATTTACGCGTTTTAAGCAATGATTTGCCCTTTCTCTCTTTTCTTCTCTCGATTGGTCGGTAAACATATCTAAAGGGTACATAACATTTTGTTCAACAGTAGCTGAATCGAATAATGCTCCACCCTGAAATAGCATACCGATTTGTTGCCTGATATTTTTCTTTTCCTTTAAAGATAAAATTGAAAAATGAATATCATCATAAAAAATATCACCATTATCAGCATCATATAGTCCTATAATAGTTTTTAATAATACGGTTTTACCAGAACCGCTTTGTCCGATTACCAAATTTGTTTTTCCTCTTTCAAAGGTTGTTGAAATATTTCTTAAAACATAATTTTCCCCAAATGTCTTTGATATATTTTTAACCTCAATCATGAAAGTAATAATTGTGTAAGAATTAAATTAAAAATTATTATAAAAATGCTTGAATGAACCGCTGCTCGTGTACTTGACCTGCTGACTTCAAGTACGCCACCACTAACATAATATCCATGATATGCTGAAATAGAAGTTATTAGAAAAGCAAAAACAATTGATTTTATTATTGCATAAGCAACGTAGAAAGGAATAAATACATATTGGATTCCCATAATATATTCTTCAGATGTAGCAACTCCTGTAAGTATTGCAGCGAAGAAACCACCGGTTATTCCAACAAAAACACTTAAAATAGTAAGGATTGGGCTAAAAATCATTAATCCGATTATTTTTGGGAATATTAAGTAACTTGCCGAATTAACACCCATCATTTCTAATGCATCTATCTGCTCACTTATCCTCATAGTACCTAATTCGGATGCTATACTTGAGCCTATTTTACCCGCCAGAATCAAAGCTACCATTGTGGAAGAGAATTCGAGTAATAATGAATCCCTTGCACCAACACCAATTAAATAACTGGGTAATAAAGGATTTTCAATATTATATGCAGTTTGTATGGTTATTGCCGCACCGCTAAAAATAGATATAATTATTACAATACCTATCGAGTTAATTCCTAAGTTCTCAATTTCATCTATTAGTCGTTTATAATATATGCTCTGTTTCTCGGGCTTTTCAATTACTTTTTTTAAAAGTAAAATATACCTGCCTAAATGATAGAAGAATTGCATTTATATAATTTTTTATAAAAATACTAATATTTTAAATTACTTAAAAGTAACCGTTAGTCACATAAAAATATCGTTTTATAAAAAAACTCTAAAATTCATTAAATCAATATATAATATTTTATACTTTTGCCCAAAATAATCAAATTAGGCAACATAAAACAAAATTGTGGAGTTACAGGTTTTTGAATATCAATAATTTAAAAATTTTTTCAAATGGAAAATTATTACTGCGTTATAATGGCTGGAGGTGTTGGGAGCAGGTTTTGGCCACTTAGCAGGACATCTAAACCTAAACAATTTTTAGATATTTTAGGAGTTGGCAAAACACTAATTCAACAAACTTTTGATAGATTTACTTCTATTTGTCCAATTGAGAATATTTACATTGTCACTAATATTGAGTATAAAGATATTGTTATAGAACAACTACCAGATATAAATCCAAACCAGATTTTATTAGAACCTTTTAGAAAAAATACAGCTCCGTGTATTGCTTATGCTAGCTATAAAATTCAAAAAATAAATCCAAATGCAATTCTTGTTGTTGCCCCTTCCGATCATTTAATTTTAAAAATTGAAGAGTTTATTTCTGTAATTAAGAATGGACTTTCGTTTGCAGAAAAAAATGATGCATTATTAACATTAGGTATTAAGCCTAGTCGGATAGAAACGGGATATGGATATATTCAAATAAATAATGGAGAGTTGGAGGGTTTAAAGAATTTAAGAAAAGTGAAAACCTTTACTGAGAAACCAGATTATGATTTAGCAAAAATATTTTTTGAAAGCGGTGAATTTTATTGGAATTCCGGAATATTTATATGGTCGTTAAGTTCTATTATTGAAGCATTTGAAAATTATCTTTCAGATATAAATATTTTATTTAAAAGTAATGGTAAATTTTTCGATACTGAAAAAGAAGAAAATATTATTGAAAAAATATATACTGAATGTAAAACCATATCTATTGATTATGGAGTAATGGAGAAAGCAAGTAATGTATATGTTTTATGTTCCGATTTTGGATGGTCTGATTTGGGTACTTGGGGATCTTTATACGATTATTCAAAAAAAGATGAGAATAAGAATGCTGTAAACGGCGAGAATATTTTTCTTTATGACACAAAAGGGTGTATTATCAATATTCCGAATGAAAAGTTAGTTGTATTGCAAGGGCTTAATGATTATGTTGTTGTTGAAGCAGATAATATGTTATTAATATGTAGAAAAGAAGATGAACAAGAAATAAAGCAATTTGTGAAAGATGTTAAGCTGGCAAAAGGTGATTCATATATATAAAAAAACCCTCGAATAGAGGGTTTTTTTATATATATTGTAGCGTATTAATATTCCCAAAGATCGTGTTCGGTTTCGAACAGATATTGTTTTAGGTTTTCCGCTTCAAACATGGCTTGCATTCCAATTGCATATTGAGTAATTAGCCTGTTATTATATACATTTGACATAGAGTAGACATAGCTTGAGAATCTTCTTTGAAAGAATATATCATCATATGTTAAACGCTGAGCATCATTTTTGGGATTATAAGCTTCGTGATTAGCAAAAATTCTTCTGGCATCAGGGAAATAGATCCAGAATGTTTGTGCTTTTTTTGTAGTCATTTCTCCGCTTGCGTCCTCTTCTTCCCAAACTCTGATAGGACAAATACCAATTACTCTTACATTCATAGTGGAGTATTTTCTGTCAAAAAACCATTCTTCTTTAATTAAATATTGTTTAACCTGATCGGATCTAATTTCTTTCTCAATTACCTTTTTGGTAATCTCTCCTGTTTCATAATTTTTTATTTCTACTGTATCTAAACCTGCTTCAAATTCAGCATTTATCTGGTCTAATCCAATAGGTATTTTAAATTCGTCATCGGCTTTTGAATATGCTTGTAAACCTTCATTTTTAATTCCCCACAGAATTAAATCGAATAAACTCATTCTGCCTCCAATCGGTTCGGTTGGATAATATAATGGATGGTTTATTTTTTGTCTTAAATCAATAATTCTCCATACTCTTCTCGACCACATAACATCGGCTTCGCGTAATGATGGATATGGAATAGGTAATCTTCCTTTTGCATTGTCTTTGATATATACGCCATCATTAACGAACTGCGCCTTTAAATTATTTGTTGATAAGAGTGAAAATGTAAAGATTAAAGAAAATGTAATAAAAATAGTCTTTTTCATAATATTTTATTTTTATTTTATTCTAAATACAGTTGAGTTTAAAGTACGTGTGCCACCATCTGGTCCAATTGCTTTTACATCTTCAACAGTAAATTTTTGTCCGCGACTTAAATTTTTAAAAAGGGACATTTGTCTTTCAGTAAATTTACTGCTATTGGTTGCTTCATCAATAACAAAACCCCCTTTATCGGTAGTTGAAATGGTAAAGGAAATTATTTTAAATTTAAGTTCAAATTCGAACCATTCGGGCATTACTGCATAAGCGCCATCTAATACAGTCAGGAGGCTTTTTTCAATATTACCGCCTGTTAGTCCGCCAATCATTACATTAGGATCGGGTACAGTTTTAACCCTGAATTCCATACTCCCCATTGATCTGAGTTTCCCGTCAATTTCAGCAGACACGTTTACAATTGCTTTCCCCGGTTTAGTAGGAACTACATTAAATTCATTCCCCTGTCTGGTAATTTTTCCATTATTAATAGTAGCCCTAAGCTGTTCTGTTTTTACACTTGGTACTGAAATACGTACAGGATTATCCACAGCAACATAAAAAAGATTCATTTTAATTGGCGAAATAATAATGTTAGCTTCTGTAACAGTGTATTCCTCTTCAAAGGGGAAATATTTATCGGTACCATCGGGTGCAGTCATACGAATTAAGCCTTTAAATATTTTTCTCGGATTTAATGCTCTTTCAATACTAGAGTAAATTCCACGGTTTTGTTCATCTACTTCTAATTCACTATACTTACCTACCATTTTATAAGTTCCTTTTTCATCAATAGTGTAATCTCCAACCATTATAACAGGTTTTTTGGTAGTATCAAATGCTGCTAAAAATACTTCGGCACGAAATTCATTACCTTGCAATACATAACTTGTATTAGGGATTACTGTAGCTTCTAATTTATTGAATTTAAATTCACTTGCACTAATCGAACTATATAATTTTTCAACAGTAACAGCTTCAGCATTTAATACTTCGCTTTGAATTTGTGTTAATATGGTAAGGGTTGCCCAAAAGGGTGTATGGTAGAATTTTTTATATTCCCAATATCTTTCTTCTGGATGGTCATCTCCAGCTTCGGGATTATCATATGTGTCAATTCCCAGATCACCAAGTTGTTCAATAATTAAATTTTTATTGACCAATTTAATTTCATCTCGTTTTAATACATCAAGTAAATTCGATTTATATTCAAAAAGCTTATTTTTTAAAGCACGTGCTTTACAGTTCTCTATTTCTCTAACATCACTGCTAAGTAATATATGTGTTGGGGCATCATAATTATCCTTTGCTTTAACATCCTTCATATTTTTTGCCAATGATAAAGAATCAGCAGCAGTTGAATCAACTTTTTCAATTTCCTCAATCAATTCTTTTTTAATATCTTCAACATATTCATACATTTCATGTGCCCAATGTTGAACTTCAAGTGCAGCCTCTTGAACAGGGCCGGCCTTTGCTGGATTTAAAGTTGCCTCCTTTTCAATTTCATTATATAAGAAAGAGCTTTTAATTTGAAAACTTTCGTTGGTGGCTTGTAATCCGTTGTTAACAATAAGGAAAGCATTTAGTACTTCTTTTGAAACATTTAATGCTAATAAGGCGGTTAGCACTAAATACATCATGCCAATCATTTTTTGCCGCGGAGTTTCCTTGCCGTGAGCCATACAAAATATTTTAAAATGTTAATTATTTGAATTTGTAACATAGCTCATAGCTGAAAGCATGTTACCATAAATTTTATTTAATTCTGATAAATTTTTACTTAGTTTGGATATTTCCTCTTTATAGTTTTTTGTTTCTTCAATTGATTTTTTCAAATCCTGCATCATTTCTCCAAGACCTTTATATAACACACTGCTATCTTTCATTTGCTCATTTGCGCCCTTTAATTGAAGTTCATATACTGAATTTAGGGCTGATAAGTTTTTATTTAATAACTCAAGCTTTTCAGAATAAGATGAATTGCTGTTATTAATTGATTCAAATTTTTCAGACACAGATTCCGATAATTGTTGATATGAAGTGGATAATATACCCATTGAATTATTTAAACTTTCAGCAGATTCATTATATTTTCCTTTCATTGTATCAAAAGTTTCGGCTGCTGATCTCACATTATCAGAATATTCTTTTGTTGCTACAGATGCATCTGATATATTTGAGAGATTGTTTGTAGTATCTGAAAGCTTTTTAAGACCTTCACCAAGGCGGTTAAATAATTCTTCTCCAATATCACCTTTTTCTAATAATTCGTCAAACCGGGCAAGAGCTATTGAGCCATCTCCACTAAAACGGGTACCTTTCCGGTAATGTTGTAGTTCTTCTTCATCTGCCAAGCCTGCTAATTCAGGATAAACTAAGGACCAGTCTACTTCTTCATGTAGAGGTTCAAAAGCAGAAAAGAAGAAAATTATTGCTTCTGTACATAATCCTAATGTTAAGAAGGTTCCAGCTAGTGGCCAGTGTTGGATTTTAAATAAAGCACCAATAATAACAACTGAAGCTCCTAAACCATATAATTTAGCCATGAAAGCTCTCCAACCATGACTCTGTACAATTTCTGATAAATTAATCATAAATGTTATTTATTTTTTGTTAAATATTAATTGTTTCCTAAATATTGACGCACACATCTAAAGCCAATATATGATTTTGCTGTGTCTTGATATTCGTATGTTCTTGTACCACATTGCATAAAGAAACCAATATCTTTCCATGATCCACCTCTTATTACTTTTCTTTTTAAAGCTGGAGGATCTCCTGGTACGGCTTCATAATGATAGTCAGGATTCATATCATGAGTGAAGCTATAAGCTGACTCATCATATGCGTTAGATGTCCACTCAGCTACATTACCTGCCATATCATATAATCCGTAATCATTTGGCTCATAAGTACCAACAGGTAAAGTATAGAATCCTCCGTCGTCAACGTAATTTCCTCGTAAAGGTTTAAAATTAGCTAAAAAACAACCTAAGTTATTACGTGTGTAAGGGCCACCCCAAGGAAACTTTGATAAATCAAGTCCGCCTCTGGCAGCGTATTCCCATTCTGTTTCTGTTGGTAAACGGTAATCATGAACGAATGGTTCTCCTGCTCGTGTAAGGGAAAGATTTAATGCCCTAGTTCTCCAAACACAAAATGCCCTCGCTTGTAACCAGGTTATACCTACAACAGGATAATTGTCATATGCCGGGTGCCAGAAATACATAGTAACCATTGGTTCATTATATGAATATGAAAAATCACTATACCAACATAATGTATCAGGAAATACATT